>CAVYEU010000017.1:0-15545 GCA_963767415.1 uncultured Eubacteriales bacterium | reverse complement strand
TGATTCGTTTGATGGAGATTATACTATTGATAGCACCTATGCTTTTTCAATAATAGGAGGAGAATCAAAAGATCCTTTAAAAGTTAAAGAAATTATACTTAAAGAAATTGAAGAAATATTGAAAAAGGGTTTTGATAAGAAAGATTTTGAACGTGTTTTACATGCATTGAAAGGAAAGGCATTAAAGCAGCTAAACTCAGTAGAACGTATATCAAGGGCTTTTATATCAATATACTTTAGAGACATAATACTATTTGATTATTATAATACTTACGATACAATAACGATTAATGATATTAACAAAGTATTTGCAGAACATTTTAGAGAGGATGCCCTTGCGATGTCAGTAGTTAGACCAAATAAATAGAGTTATAGTATTTAGGAGGTAAAATGAATACTATAGAGTTTCCAAGATTATGGAATTTAAAGCTTAATATCGATCCTGTTGCAATAAGTATTGGAAAATTTAATATATACTGGTATGGAATAATAATTGCCACAGGACTTATTATAGCAGTATACTCGGCTTTAAATGACAGCAAGAAATTTGGGTTTTCTTCTTGATTTAATAACTGACTTATTGCTCTTTGTTATTCCATCTGCAATAATTGGTTCAAAGTTTTATTATGTAGTATTTAATTTTAATGATTTTAAAGATAATCTACTAAGTATATTTAATACAAGAACTGGCGGTTTGGCAATATATGGAGCAATAATATCTGCTATTCTTACGATTTATAGTATATGCGCAAAAAAAGAAGCTTCCTATTCTAAAGTTGCTTGATTATCTGATTGTGTTTGTTCCATTTGGTCAAGCAGTCGGTCGATGGGGAAATTTTGTAAATCAAGAAGCATTTGGCAAAAATACCACATTGCCATGGGGAATGACAGGTAATATAATAAGTTCAGAGTTAAGCCATTTAAAACTGTTAGACTCATCGTTAGACCCAAATGGTCTTGTGCATCCAACATTTTTATACGAATCAATATGGAACATCGGAGTATTAATAGTTTTGCTTAGATTCAGAAGTAATAAGAACAGATTAACAGGAGAAGTTTTTTTCCTTTATATGATCTTATATAGTATAGGAAGATTTTTTATAGAACCTTTAAGAATAGACAGCTTGATGTTCTTTGAATTTAGGATTTCACAAGTATTAGCTTTAGCTTTCGTATGTATGTTTTCCATCATTCTGTTGGTAAGAAGAAGATTTGCTCATCAATAATGTATACTGTTTAGGTCACAAAATCACATTTTTGTACCTGTTAGTACATGTTAATACTTGCTTTAATAAAAAAATTTACCTTGGCAAGTATACTTAAAAAAATGTAGAAATGTAAAAAATAGTAAAGTATTTAATTTATATGCCGAGATATTACTTGATAGGCAAATAAATACACTAATGGTGGTGCTAATTATGATTGAACTTGAAATTCGAGATTTACAAGCAAAACTAAATAACTTAATAAAAAGCGGAGTTGCTCTTGAACAATTATACGATTTGAGTGTAGAATTAGATCACTTAATAAGTAAATTCTATGAACAACAGAACATGAAAATATGAGTGAATAGTGAAAGTATGGAGAATAGAAAAAGGTGAGAGTTAAGTGTATTCCGTAGAAAAAAGCAAAGATTTCAATTTCGTAAAAAAATTTGATTATATTTTATTTAGTACAGTAATATTGATCTCATTTATCGGTCTATTAATCGCGAAAAGTGCAACTCTAACTAGATTAGATGGTGGTAACAAGATTATGACTATGCAAATAATAAGTTTAATTATTGGCATAGTATTTGCTTTTATATTAAGTACAATCGATTATAAAGATTTTAAAAAACTTGGTATTGTATTATATTTTGTGAGTGTAATCTTATTGGTTGCAGTATTAGTCATAGGAACCGGAGACAGTCTCGGAAGCAGAAGTTGGATCAAGATTAGTTCTTTTAGTTTCCAACCATCAGAAATTGCTAAGATAGCCTATATTATGGTTATATCAATCTTTCTTGAGCGAATCTATGAGGGTCAAAAAAACAAAACACAAAACATTATTAAGCTTATTGTATACAGTTTGATATTGATATCATTTGTCATAATTCAGAAAGATTTTGGAACTTCCCTTGTCTTTCTATTTATTTTTTTAATTATGGTTTTTATATGTCAGATAAAATACAAATATATAATATATAGCATATCTGCCTTCTTGCTAACAACGCCATTTATTTGGGAATACGCATTAAATGATAATAGAAGAAAAAGAATCTTAGTATTTTTAAATCCAAATCTGGATCAACAAGGGTCGGGATACAATGTAATACGTTCAAAAATGGCAATTGGTTCAGGGCAACTTTTTGGCAAAAATCTTTTCCATGGAATTCAGACCCAAAATTCAGCAGTTCCAGTAAAAGAATCTGATTTTATTTTCTCAGTAATAGGAGAAGAACTAGGGTTCATTGGATCATTACTTATAGTTCTCCTGATAACTTTTATTCTTTTAAGATGCATATATATTGCCAAGCACTCAAGGGATTCCTACGGCTCTTTCTTAGTAATAGGAGTTGTAAGTATGCTAGGCATACACTTTGCAGAAAATATCGGAATGAGCATCGGACTATTCCCTGTAACTGGTATCCCACTTCCTTTTATAAGCGCAGGCGGATCTTCAATGGTAACAAGCTATATAGCAATAGGCATTGTCTTAAGTGTATCCATGCGCAGCCAAAAAGTTTTGTTTAGCAACTAAAAAAGGATATCATGGCATCATATCTTAAAATATTGACTCTTTTATTAAAAATTGATATTGTAGACATCGGAAAACTTTTACGGAGGAATAATATAAATGAAAAAACTAATCGAGAAGATCATTGGTTCATATAGTGATAGAGAATTAAAGAGAATAATACCTATAGTAGACGAAATAGATGATTTAGAACCTGAGTTTGAAAGATTATCAGATGATGAGTTAAAAGGTAAAACTATAGAGTTTAAAGAACGAGTAAAGAACGATGAGCCGTTGGATGATATCTTGCCTGAGGCCTTTGCTGTAGTTCGTGAAGCATCCAAGCGTGTTTTGGAAATGCGTCATTTTAGGGTTCAGTTAATTGGTGGAATTGTTTTACATCAAGGTAGAATATCTGAAATGAAAACCGGTGAAGGAAAAACACTTGTCGCTACACTTCCGGTATATCTAAATGCTCTAGTTGGAAATGGAGTTCATGTTGTAACAGTAAATGATTACCTCGCGAAACGTGATAGCGAGTGGATGGGCAAGGTTTACAACTTCTTAGGGCTTAGTGTTGGTCTTATTGTTCATGGGTTAGATAATGATGAAAGAAGAGCTGCATATAATTGTGACATCACGTATGCCACAAATAATGAGCTTGGATTTGACTATCTAAGAGATAACATGGTCACTTACAAAGAAGAGATGGTTCAACGTACCCTTAATTATGCTATTGTAGATGAGGTTGATAGTATTCTGATTGATGAAGCAAGAACTCCTTTAATCATATCAGGTGCAGGGGATAAGTCTACTGATATCTATAAAAGGGCAAATTCTTTTGTTGGAAAGTTAAGTGCTAAAGTTTTCACGCAGGTTGATGACAAACAGTTGGATGATGATATTAATGCAGATTATATAGTTGATGAAAAAGCTCATACAGCTACACTGTCTGCCAGAGGTGTAAAAAAGGCTGAACAAAACTTTGGAATAGAGAATTTATCTGATTCAGACAATATGACGATTTCTCATCATATAAATCAAGCCCTTAAGGCTCACGGTCTAATGAAACGTGATAGGGATTATGTTCTAAAAGATGGAGAGGTTATAATTGTTGATGAGTTTACAGGTCGTCTTATGTATGGAAGACGATATAGTGATGGATTACATCAAGCGATTGAAGCAAAAGAGAATGTTAAGGTTGAACGCGAAAGTAAGACGCTTGCTACTATTACATTTCAAAATTATTTTAGAATGTATAAAAAATTAGCCGGAATGACAGGTACAGCACTTACTGAAGAACAGGAGTTTCAAACAATCTATAAATTAGATGTCATAGCAATTCCACCTGATAAGACAGTTATTAGAGTTGATAACCCTGATAGTGTATATAAAAGTGAAATAGGGAAATTCAATGCAGTTATAAGAGAAGCGGTTGAATGCAACAAAATAGGGCAACCAGTATTAATTGGTACAATATCAATTGAAAAATCTGAACTTCTAAGTAGCATGCTAAAAAAATCCGGAATTACCCATCAGGTGTTAAACGCAAAGCATCACGAAAAAGAAGCCGAAATCATTGCTCAAGCTGGGAAGTATGGTGCGGTCACGATTGCAACCAATATGGCTGGTCGTGGCACAGATATAGTTTTAGGTGGGAATCCTGAATACATGGCAAAACAGGAGATGAGAAAGAAAGGCGTTAAGGAAACTCTAATCAGTGATGCTTCAAGTTTTAATGATACGAAAGATGAAGAGATTCTAAAGGCACAAAAAGTATTCAGGGAACTTAACGACCACTTCAAAAAAATAACAAGTACTGAAAGGGAAAAGGTTTTAAAGGCTGGTGGACTTCGTATTATTGGTACTGAGAGACATGAATCTCGAAGAATAGACAATCAGTTAAGGGGACGCTCTGGGCGTCAAGGAGATCCTGGAGCTTCAAGGTTTTATATCTCTTTAGGAGATGATCTTATGAGGCTTTTTGGATCAGAAAAACTTACTGGAATTGTTAATGCACTTGGGATGGAAGAAGATCAACCAATTGAGCATAGAATGTTATCAAATGCAATAGAAAATGCTCAGAAAAGGGTTGAGGGTAAAAATTTCTCGATTAGAAAAAGTGTTTTGCAGTTTGATGATGTTATGAATCAGCAAAGAGAAATCATTTATTCTCAGCGTAGGAAGGTTCTTGATGGAGAAAACTTAAGAGATTATTACCTTAAGATGATTGAAATAGTTTGTAAGAATATTGTAGATTTATATTGTCGTGAGGAGGCCTATTCGGACTATTGGGATTGGGATGGAATTGAATCATATGCAGAAAATGTTTTAGTTCCAATAGGGGCCTTAAAAAGACTAAATGAAGATATGCATAAGTTAACAAAAGAGGACTTGAAAGAAGAATTAATTAGTTTAGCTACAAAACGTTATGAAGAAAAAGAACAAGAAGTTTCAGTACTCCATAATACTGATGAATTAATGCGTGAGGCTGAAAGGGTTATACTCCTCAAGGTAGTTGATATGAAATGGATGGATCATATAGATGCTATGGATCAGCTAAGACATGGTATACATCTTAGAGCATATGGACAGAGAGATCCTGTTATTGAATATAAATTTGAAGGTTTTGGAATGTTTGAAGAAATGATAAAAAATATTCAAGAAGAAGCAGTAAAAATAATCATGAATTTCCATATATCAGAGGGGCAAGAGATTCACCGAGAAAAAGTCGCTAACCCAATAGAAGATTCAAATGAAAATCTATCTACGAATAAAACCGTTGTAAAAAGTAGCCGAGTTGGACGTAATGATGTTTGTCCTTGTGGGAGCGGCAAAAAGTATAAAAAGTGTTGTGGTTTGTAACTGTAGCAGGAGGGCAAACTAATTGACTGGTAATGAAGCAATAGACTATATTCATAGTGCACATAAATTTGGTATAAAACTTAGTTTGGGTAATATAAAATATTTATTGGATTTAATGGAAAATCCTCACAACAAGCTAAAGTATGTCCATGTAGCAGGAACTAATGGTAAGGGATCAACTGTTGCATATATTAGTAGTATATTAAATAAAGCAGAATATAAAGTGGGCATATACACCTCTCCATATATTGAAAGGTTTACAGAGAGAATTAGGATAAGTGATGAAGAGATATCTATGGATGATTTGGGTATGATTACAAACCTTGTTAAAGATAAAGTTGAATTTATGGTGTCCCAAGGGAAAAATCATCCAACAGAGTTTGAACTATGTACAAGTATAGCATTCCAATACTTCTATGAAAAAAAATGTGACATTGTAGTCCTTGAAGTAGGATTAGGCGGGCAGTATGATGCTACAAATGTAATAGAAAAATCAGAAGTTTCAGTTATTACAACAATTAGCTATGACCATATGGGGATTTTGGGTAGTACGATTGAAGAGATAGCTACTGCAAAAGCTGGAATTATTAAAGATAAAAATGATGTGCTTTTATACCCGCAAGTAAAAGAAGCTGAAAGGGTCTTTGAGGATATTGCCAAAATAAAAAATGCGAATCTAATAAAATTTGACTTTGAGTGTCTAAAATTGTTAAAATATAGTGAAAAAGGTCAAATATTTGACTATGAAGATTTTAAAGGTATCGAAATTAATCTAATAGGAGATCATCAGCTTAAGAATGCTGTAACTGCTATAAATGTAGCTAAGATTCTTAAAAGTAAGGGCTATAACAAAATAACTAAGCAAACAATTTATTTTGGTTTAAAAGAAACCAGGTGGGCTGGTAGATTAGAAGTTTTGCATACTGATCCTTTATTAATAATAGATGGCGCGCACAATGCAGAGGGAGTAGAGGCCTTGGTAAATACCATGAATAAATATTTCCCTGATAAGAAGAAAATATTTATATTTGGCGTTTTAAGGGATAAGGATGTAGATACAATCGCTAAGATATCAGCGAGTATTGCGGATCAATTTTTACTAATTACACCAAGTAATGAGCGGGCTTTACCAAACAGCGAACTTAGTAAAATAGTTAAAGTTTATAATTCAAATGTTTTATTATGTAATACGATTAATGAAGGTGTTGAAATTGGACTTAAGAATGCATCGGAAAATGGGATGGTGTGTGCTTTTGGATCGCTTTATTATATTGGAGAAATAAGAAAAATGTTTGAACTACAAAGGAGGAGAATTCTTTGATTAACTTAGAGATGGAATTAGAAAGTTTTTTACCGATTAATTTAAGCAGAATATTAAAGATAAGTCCTGATATATGTGAGACTACTAGAACTTCGATTAACTTATATAATAAAGCGCGAGACTGTATGTTATTAGGAAGTGAAGATATTGCGATAATTGAACTTAAAAAAGCAATATCGCATAACCCTGAATTTTGTGAAGCCTATAATCTATTAGGCCTTGCATATTATGGCTCCTGTGAGTATGAAAAGGCAAGCAAAATGTTTGAAAGTGTTTTAAAAATGGAAAATGATAATATAAAAGCTTTAGAGTACTTGAGCATTATACGTTCTAATAAAGAATATCATAAAAACGAAGATAAAAAGCTAATGATTAAAAACATTGCGCATAGTACAGTAAATACTAAGAAGAAAAAAAAATTCTTAAGATACTTAAGAAGTGCTCAATAAAATAGGTGGAGATGATTCAATATGGAAAAATCAAAGGTATACTTTATGGATCTATCAGCAAAATATGGAAATAATCTATTGATAAAACTCGAAAAACTAGTAAAAACAGCAGGGATGTGCAATATAGATTTCTTAAATAAATTTACAGCTATAAAAATTCATTTCGGTGAGCCTGGTAACTTGGCTTATATAAGGCCTAATTATGTTAAGAAAGTTGTTGATATCATAAAGGGTATGGGAGGAATTGCATTTCTTACTGATATGAGTACTCTTTATACAGGTAAAAGATCAAATGCAGTTTTTCATCTAGAGACAGCTTGTGAAAACGGTTTCAATCCATTAACTGTTGGCTGCAATGTTATTATAGGGGATGGATTAAAAGGAACAGATTATAAAGAGATTGATATAAATTTAAAACATATTAAAAAAGCGAAAATTGGTTCAGTTATAGCGGATTCAGATATTATTATATCCATGAATCACTTAAAAGGACATGAAATGACTGGATTTGGAGGTGCAATTAAGAACCTTGGGATGGGTTCAGGTTCAAAGAATGGTAAGCTTGAAATGCATTCATCATCAAAACCTGTTATACCAGAAAATAAATGCAAGGGATGTAAAGCTTGTATTAAGTGCTGTCCAGCTTCTGCAATTGAATTAAACACTGATTCTAAAGCAGCTATTGATTATAATAAATGTATAGGATGTGGACAGTGTATTGCTGTATGCGTTTATGGTGCAGCCAGGGTCAGATGGGATGAGACTAAAGACAATTCCCAAGAAAAGATTGCCGAGTATGCTTATGCAGCTATAAAGGACAAGCCCCACTTTCATATAAATTTTATAATGGATATTTCACCTGATTGTGATTGTTGTCCTTATAATAATGCCCCAATTGCCCCTGATATTGGTATTGCTGCGTCCTTTGATCCTGTTGCTTTAGATAAGGCATGTGTTGATTTAATTAACAATTCAGAATCTGCGAAAGAGTATTATCGAAAAACGAGCAACATTGATGCTTCAAATGATTTGAGCGATTTTGATTTATTTACAATTAAGCACCCAAATACAAATTGGTTTGCTGGTCTAAAGCATGCTCAAGAGATCAAACTTGGAAATATGGACTATGAGTTTATTGGAGTTGATTAACTAAAATATCTGAAATAGCCAATAAATATTGGAAGAATATAAAAAATAAATATTGGAAGAATATAAAAAACTATTGACTTTATTTATGATATAATATTATAATGTTTTTTGTCGGCAAAAAAGATATTGATTTTTGAAAGGCCCATTGGTCAAGTGGTTAAGACATCGCCCTTTCACGGCGGTAACAGGGGTTCGAGCCCCCTATGGGTCACCATAAAAACGTATAATATAATTATGCTGGTGTAGCTCAGCAGGTAGAGCAGCTGACTTGTAATCAGCAGGTCGTGGGTTCGATTCCGTCCACCAGCTTTAAGTAGCATCAGGCCTTTCGAGGTTTGATGTTATGTTATTTTATAGCATATTTACGTGATTTAAAAAAATAGTATTTTTTTGATAATCGTATGTAATATTTAATTCCTTAAAAAATCATTCCCAAAATTCCCACAATTAGTATATCCTTGATATCACTGTGTTTTATAATATCCCCAGAAATATATAATAATTATTTTGATATTCCCACAAATAAAAAATTTGTGATCCTATATGATCCTATTATGTTGTACCTCAAATAATTAACTGTTCAGAAATCAACTGCCAACGACCCTAAAGCAGGAAGATAAAGTTTTCCTACTTTTTGTAAGTAAAGTTAACGACAATCTGAAACTTGTATTAGGTATACGACAGATACAAAAACGTGAACGATGAATCGTTTTATTTTTTTCTCTGTATAGTTGTTTTTTAAGCGATAACATGCTAAAATTAAAATAATGGAGGTAATAATGTTATGAAATATTATGAACAACTTTTGGAAAAAGGCTGTTTTACATGGAATAATGTTTGTAAAATGGTTGGCAATAAAAACAGTGCAAACGCTCTGATACAGAACTACCTCAAAAAAGGGTATATTCGAAACGTGAAAAAGAATTTGTATGTTGCTATAAATCTTGCAGATAGTGAACCGGTAGTAAACCGATATGTTATAGCGAGCAATGTAACCGAAAGCGCATATATATCTCATCATACCGCATTAGAATACTACGGGTGCACAAATCAGGTATTTTATGATATGTATGTGTCTTCTGATACAAGGTTTAATACGTTTGAATTCAATGGTTTAACATATCATTACCAAATGTCTCGTATCAGTGAAGGTATCTTAAAAAAACTGGATGGTACCCATGTGGCTGATTTAGAACGCACTATCATAGACAGTATAAACGATTTTGAGAAAATAGGCGGATTGGAAGAGTTACTTCGAAGTCTTGAGATGATACCGTATGCAGATGAAACGAAGCTGCTTTACTATCTTAAAAGTTATAACAAACAGATTTTGTTTCAAAAAACAGGATATATCTTAGAACATTTTAATGATTCTTTAAAAATAACTAATACATTTTTTAAAGTTTGTGAAGGAAAAATCTTAAAGAGTGTACGATATTTATATCGAGGTTTAGAAAAAGAAAAATCAATATATAACAAAAAATGGAGGTTGTTTGTACCAAATCAGCTTCTATACCTAACATCAGAAGGAGGTAACGAATTTGTCTGATTATGATAAGCGCAAACTGGGAAAACAGGCACAGGAATTAGGATTTATTCGAGATACATTAGAAAAAGTATTCCGGCTATCGGAAATATTAAAATATATAAACAACGACCCATTGTTGTTAGAAAGCCTTGCATTAAAAGGTGGAACTGCAATCAATATGACTATTTTCAACCTACCAAGGTTATCTGTGGATATCGACCTTGATTACACGCACAATAATTCACGGGGAGAAATGTTTGAAGAACGCAAAAAAATCTCGGATAGTATCTTCAAATATATGGTGATGAGCGGATACGAATTAAATCTTAAATCAAAATCCCATCACAGCTTGGATTCTTATGTATTTTCCTATACAAATGCTGCAGGCATAAAAGATAATATAAAGGTGGAAATAAATTATTCTCTTCGTTCCCATATTCTGCCCCTGGAGCAAAAAGCGATAGAAACACTTGGCATACTGGATCCATTTAAGGTGAACTCTTTGGCTGTAATTGAAATATTCGCAAGCAAGATTGTTGCTTTATTCACAAGAGCAGCGATACGTGATTTGTATGATATTAACAATATGATCTATTTTGGATTGTTTGATGAAACGGAGCTCCCATTGCTGAAAAGATGTACAATATTCTACTATGCTGTTAGTGGTGAAACTATTCCTGAAACCTTCGATTTGGAAAAGATTGATGAATTGACGGAATATAAGACGCGGACCGATTTATATCCTGTAATCCGAAAGAAAGAGCGGTTTGATCTAACAGCATCAAAACAGCGGGTTATTGATTATCTATCTATGTTTTCTGAACTCAGTGACAACGAAGCAAAATTTTTGAGAGCATTTAAAAACAGCGAATATTGTCCGGAACTACTTTTTGAGGATACACAGATTTTAGAACGTATCCGAAATCATCCGATGGCAATATGGAGAATACAAGGTAAATAGTTCTTAAAAACTATCTAATATCATCTAAAACCATCCGCGTTGCAGTACCGTTGCAGTAAAAATTTTAGCACTAAAGTATAGATTTCATCTGGCTTTGAAGCATATTTATTGCTTCAAACTTTGTATCAGGTAAAACAGATACATAAGTGTCTAATGTGAAACTAACTGATCCATGCCCAAATAATTGCGAAATTGTTTTAGCTGGAACTCCGGCTTCAAATAATCTTACATTACAAAAATTATTATACGAGAATGGATTATAGAAAAAATTCATTCAGATCAAACCAAATTTCTAATTTGTTCTAATGATAATCCTGATGGCGATATTATTAAAAATTATGCATATACAGTATTTGAAAATACATCCTCTTTCGGATTAAAAGAATATAGTCTTGCAGGATTAAAATTTATTTCTCATGAGATAACTTCAAAATTAAAAAATATTGAACTATCTTTTGGAAGGTTGGAAACAATTGAAAATGAAGATATTCTTGATTTCAAAATTAGTATCCCATTAATTATTGCTCCAGATTTAAAAACTGCATTATATTTATATTTTTATAGTCTTTTGCAATTAAACGTTAGAATATGCCCAGTTTGCTCAAAACCCCATAATAAAAGACCTAATTCAAAATGTTGTTCTCCACGTTAGCATGGATGACAGGGGACGGTTCCTTGACACACGCACGCGTGTGTCAAGGAACCGTCCCCTGTCATCCCATAAATAGTATCTCCAGCTTTAGCATCTATAATTAGTTTATTCAGCTCGGGTCTATCAATATTTTTACCAGAGCATTTGTCTATGTATTTTTTGTCAATCTTATAATGGCTAATAGCTAGTTCCTGCCTCCACTCATCTTGTTTTACTGTTGATACACGTTCATACAAATAAATCATAAAATCATCCCCTTCCACTTCTAATTATAAAAGTGTCTCAAAAAAAGTATCAAATCCAATGAGACACAATTATAACCTTAAAACATGCAGTTTATATGGGGATATCTCAGTCAATCTTCGTGCTTCATAAAGCTATAGTTATTTGAGATTAGTCAATCACCTTGATATTAACTTGAAATTCTCCTTCTGATTGGGTTTGCATCTCTATATCAACATTAGGTAAAACTTTTCCTAAATTACGCTCTATAACTATTTTTATCACCTCAATTAAATCTCGATCTTTTATATTCGGCTTAACTAACAATTCTTTTAATCGTTCAATCGCAGTTGGACATAATGCAGCAAGTGATTCTTTTGTTTCTTCTGCAATAGCAAAACGACCACATTTCCCATGTTCTGCCATTAATGGTCTATGTCCTTTTATGAATCTTCCTTTGTTATCACGTTCTATAAGTTCTTTTGAAATCTCATAGTTTACGTTATTATCCATTATAACCACCTTTCCTTTCCTTTTCATTATTATTATTTTTTATGCTTCTAAAAACGATTTTAGCTGTCGCTTTTAATTATTTCTTGTTAGGGAGGTGGTTTTATGACAATTTACCAGACTATATCATTAATGCTCGCTTTTGGGGTATTTGTCATAGCTTTAGTCTCCTTAATACTTAATATAATTCAGAAACATTGAGACTAAAAAAATAATCACCTTTAGGTTAGCGCCCTGGTGATTATTTATTAAAAACCGTCGGTGGCAATCAAAATTGCCTGTGCTTTTATTATATCACAAAATAAAAGAAATCAATCACTTTTTAAAATAAAATACACACAATAAAATATTCTCACAAATTAGAAATATTTTAGTCTAAATTTATTGCTGTACGGTTGCAGTATAAATATTTATAAGCTTTGGTATCAGTGAGTTTCACGACTTGGATCTACTCCCTTGTAATCAGCAGGTCGGGGGTTCGATTCCGTCCACCAGCTTGCAAGATAATTTTATGATAACCCTTGAGGGATAAACACTTCGAGGGTTTTTTGTTACATCAATCTATTTGATGATTTTCTCCGGTATGTTTGTTATAGCCTTAGTCTCCTTAATACTTAATTTGATTGATAAACATAGAGACTAAAAAAATAATCACCCTTGGATTCGTCGCCTAGGTGATTATTTAACATCCTGTCGGTGGCAATCAAATTGCCTGTATTTTTATTATATCATAAAATTTAAAAATTCAATCACTTTTCTTCAATAAACTCACAATAAAACACTCCCATATTATGGAATATTTTATTCTAACTTTATTGCTGTACAGTTGCAGTATAAATATTTATAAGCTTTGGTTTTATTGATAAGTCTTTTAGTATAATTTTATTATTATTAATGTAAAATATATTTTGGAAATTAAGTAACGTCAATATAAACACCTCTAAGCTTGTAAATTATTTTCCTTAAATAGTATAGTGTTTATTATTTTCAAAAACTATGGAATTATAAGATTTAAATAAATTGAAATGATAACTATTTTTTAATACCGCTGATAGTTTCTGTCTTAAATCCTCACCCATATTACCATCCTCTAATTTATGTTTCTGCTCTATTATATAAGTGAAGAAACTTTAAAAAGGTTACATCACTTTAGATATTCAACCTTTTTTAACTAACAAATAGAAAAATTTAAAGTAATTATTAGTTGCAATTCTCAGAATAAGCATATAATATAAATATATATTTGCTTATTCGCATATAAGCATGTACTAATTAAATTGAAAGAAGATTCGAATGAATAAAACTCTAGCTGTTTTAAAATCTTTATCGGATGAAACACGTTTAAGGATAATCAATCTACTATTCGATGGAAAAGAATTGTGTGTTTGTGAAATCATGAAGATTTTAAATATATCACAAACAAAAGCTTCAAGGCATTTATCATATTTAAAAAATTCAGGCTTGGTAACAGATAGAAAACATGCGCAATGGACTTATTATACAATTGTCATTAACGAGGAATCAAAATTCATAAATTCGTTGGTACAGGATAGTTTAAGAGAATTAGAAGTTTTTAATAATGATCTAATAGTCTTAAATCAGAACAGGAATCATAAGGACAGTTCAGATAAGGGAGATTTTTCATGTTATGTTTAGTTTAATTGATTGGGGTTTAAAATATTTGGTTGATTTATTAAGTTTTAGCTTTACCGAATTTGTCAAGTGGATAATGATGACGTTGGCATTAGAAAAATACCTGTATATATTGAGTACAGTTAAATTTAGAGGTGTTGTAAATTTTTTCTTTTATGATTCAATAAAAATTTTTTTAATTCTTACTGTTATCATCTTTATTGTTTCAGTTATAAGAAGCTTTTTCCCACCTGAAAAAACAAAAAAGATTCTTGGAGAAGGTAAAGCACGAGGTATTTTTAGTAATGTATTAGCTGCTCTTTTGGGTATCGTAACACCATTTTGCTCCTGCTCTGCTGTTCCTGTATTTATCGGCTTCGTTGAAGCAGGAATACCATTGGGTGTTACTTTCTCATTTTTAATATCTTCGCCAATGGTTAATGAAGTAGCTTTAGTTATGCTTTGGGGTTTGTTTGGATGGCAAATTGCTCTTTTATATATTACAACAGGTGTAACTGTAGCGATTATATCTGGAATAGTTATTAGTAAACTTAAAATGGAAAAGTATGTTGAGGAATATGTTTTCAATATTAAAATGGGTTACTTGGAATTTGAAAATCCTACTTGGGAGCAAAGAACTAAAGACGCTTTGAGCTATGTGAGAGAAATATTAAAAAAGATATGGCTTTATGTATTAGGCGGTATAGCAATTGGAGCAGGAATGCACGGTTATGCTCCGACTGGCTGGCTTGCAAAATACGCAGGTAAAAACAATCCGTTTGCTGTATTTATTGCTGTAATTATTGGGATACCGTTATATTCAAATGCTGCTGGAACTATACCAATCGTTAATGAACTGGTTAATAAATTGGGTTTGCCTATGGGAACAGCTTTGGCATTTATGATGTCTGTTACGGCTTTAAGCCTTCCTGAATTCATTATACTGAGAAAGATTTTAAAACCAAAATTACTTGCTGCATTTGCTGGAATTATGGCAGTTACTATTATTTTAATAGGATATTTATTTAATATTGTTTTATCATAAAAAAATGAAGGTGGAATTTAATATGACAATTAAAATTTTAGGTTCAGGGTGTGCAAACTGTAAAAAATTACAGGCTATAATAGAGGAAGTAATTAAAGAAATGGGTGTTGAAGCCTCTATTGAAAAGATTGAGGAGATACAAAAAATTATGGGGTATGGTGTAATGAGAACTCCTGCAATTGTAATTAACGAAAAAGTTAAAGCGTTCGGCAGGATTCCTAACAAAGAAGAAATAAAAAAGTTTATAAAAAGTGAGGTATAAAATGAATATATAAAGTATAGAGATTTTATTCTTTAAAATCTCATATATGAACTGGGTAATCAAAGGTTTATTGTTTATACTTGTATTCCTTTTTCATTTTTATCGATATTATTTTTGCGCTTATTATTAAAGGGAAATGGTAATAATTCGTTTACTGATTTGAATTTACTCATTTTAGCGAATATAACGGGAGAGGTTTCACAACAAAATTAGACTTGCTAGATTTAAAGA
>CAVYEU010000016.1:0-18627 GCA_963767415.1 uncultured Eubacteriales bacterium | reverse complement strand
ATGAAGGGATTATGCATTTATTACCCTGCTTAACGGATAACAGACTGAAGCGTACAGCCTGTTATTGATAATGAATAAAGGGAGATGAAGTTTTTGAGAGGTATTCTTTATGGAGTAGGTGTGGGTCCGGGAGATAAAAAACTACTTACTATATTGGCAGCAGAGACATTGGAAAATGCTGATGTTATTGCGGTGCCTGATACAGGAGGAGAAAGGATTGCTCTAAAAGTTGTTGAAGAGTATATTAGGGGGAAAGAGCTGATGTATTGTAGTATGCCGATGACTAAAGATGCGGCATTGCTGAAGCAATGCCATAAAAAATGTGCAGAATCAATTTCGTATTGGGCTGGAAAAAGGTTTGAATATAGCATTCATTACATTCGGAGATCCTACAGTTTATCCACATATATGTATATATCAGGTTAGTGGTTGAAAAAGGCTATCGGGCAGGAAATCATCAATGGAATTCCATCATTTTCGCAGCTGCGGCAAAATTGGGTTATTTATTGTGCGAAGGAAAGGATTCTCTTCATATAATTCCCGCAGCATATGATGAAATAGATGCCCTTTTGTATCAGGACCGGAAACAAGGTGATCATGAAAAGCGGAAAAAATATTTTTAGTATAAAAGAAAAGCTGCTGAAGCACAATCTTTTGGATAATACCAGAATGGTTGAATGCTGTTTTATGGAAAATGAAAAAACTTATGATTCTCTTAAGAAATTAAATGAACATAGCAGTTATTTTTCAACTATTATTGTGAAAAAAGGAGAATAGAAATGATTTATTTTATTGGAGCAGGTCCTGGAGCTCCCGATTTAATTACTGTAAGAGGCTTTGAGCTTTTGAAAAAAGCTGATATTGTTATATATGCAGGTTCTCTGGTGAATCCTGAACTGCTTAGGGTTACAAATCTGGATTGTAAAATATTTAATAGTGCTTCCATGACTTTAGAAGAGGTTATAGATGTTTTTGTTAAGGAATATTCACCGGATAAGGTGTTGGTAAGGCTGCACACAGGAGACCCCAGTATTTATGGAGCAATTAAAGAACAGATGGATTTATTGGACAAGCACAAGATTCCATACAGTGTGGTTCCAGGAGTTAGCTCCTACAGTGCTGCAGCATCGATACTTAATGCTGAATATACCCTGCCAGGTGTAAGTCAAACGATTATATTATCAAGAATTGAAGGAAGAACACCTGTACCACCGAATGAGGACATTGAAAAGCTTGCTTCTCATAAAGCTTCAATGGTGTTGTTCCTTGCATCCTCAATGTTGGATAAGCTGAGTGAAAAACTTATTAAGGGGGGCTATAAACCTGAAACACCAGCAGCTATTGTTTTCAAGGCTACGTGGCCTGATCAGAAAATTATCCATACAACAATTGCAGATTTATATAAAAGCGCCCTTCAAAATAATATTTCTAAAACGGCGCTTATACTTGTTGGAGATTTCTTATCAGGTGAATATGAACGCTCAAAGCTGTATGATGAAAATTTTACTCATGAATTCAGGAAGGCGAAGTAATCAATGAAGATAACCTTGATTTCTTTTACAAAAAAGGGCGCTTGTATTTGCAAAAAATTGACTGATTTTCTCGGGGAAATGGGTCACAAGGCTATTGGGTATTCTAAGTACGTTAGAGATGACTTACTTCTTTTTGAGGAAAACGTTAACGATTTTACAAGAAAAGCATTTGTAAGTTCTAATGCAATGATTTTTGTAGGAGCTACTGGCATAGCAGTTAGAGCTATAGCACCTTTACTGAAATCGAAGGCTAAAGACCCGGCTGTTATAGTTATAAATGAGACAGGTGAATATGTAATCCCTATATTATCAGGCCATGTAGGCGGTGCTAACAAGCTGTCTGAAAGCATTGCAAATTTTCTAGGTGCAAAGGCTGTAATTACTACTGCAACAGATATTAACAACATTTTTTCAGTTGATATGTGGGCAACGGAAAATGCTCTATACATTGATAACACTGGAAATATAAAGCATATATCAGCTGCTTTATTAAATGAGCGAAAAATTGGTTTTTTCTGTGATTTTCCAATTAATGGTGAACTGCCAGATTTTTTGACATTTGAAAAGGCTGATTTTGGCATTTGTATTTACAATTCTCTAAGTGGCTATTTGGACAAACCACCTTTTTTAGAAACATTGTTTTTGCAACCCAGGCAGTTTGTTGTAGGTGTGGGCTGCCGTAAGGGAATAGATGCAGATGTGTTGGAAGAAGTGTTTTTAGATGCATTGAAAATAAAGAAAATTCCTCAATACTTAGTTAGCATTATTGCTACTATTGATATCAAAAAAAAGGAAGAAGCAATAATCAGGTTATATGAAAAATACGAATATGAGCTAAAAACCTTTTCAAGCAAGGAACTATTGAAGGTAAAAGGCGAATTTTCTTCATCAAAGTTTGTAAGGAGTGTTACAGGTGTAGACAATATATGTGAAAGAGCGGCATTACTTGCATGCAATCAAGGAAATCTGATTCTTAGAAAAACTTCAAAATCTGGCATCACTATAGCAATTGCAGTTAAAAATTGGAGGTGTAGTTTTTGAAAATAAATATAGGAGAAAGTTTATGATTTACATCATCGGTTTAGGCCCTGGGAAACATGATCAAATAACTCCATTGGCAATTGAGGCATTAAGGAAAAGCGAAGTAATTGCAGGTTACACATTATATATTAAAATTATCAAAGATTTGGTTCAAGATAAGGAAATTCTTGAAACTCCTATGAAAGAGGAGGTTGAAAGATGCAAAATGGCTGCAATTGCGTCTAAAGGGGGGAAAAATGTCGCAATAGTGTCAAGTGGTGATGCAGGAATTTACGGAATGGCAGCCCTGATGATTGAGGTGTGTGCGAATCTAGGTATTAACGAGGAGATCAGAGTAATTGCTGGAATAACTGCTGCAAGTACAGCAGCTGCTGTACTTGGGGCTCCGTTGACACACGATTTTTCAGTTATTTCATTAAGTAATCTTCTAACACCATGGAAAAACATAGAAATGAGGCTTGATTTATCATCAAAAGCTGGATTTGTTATAGTACTATATAATCCATCCAGTAAAAAAAGATCTGATTTTTTAAAAAAAGCATGCGAAATCGTCATGAGAAATCTTAGTGAGGAAACAATGTGTGGATATGTAAGAAATATCGGACGTGAAGGGCAAGTAAACAAAATATTAACGCTTAAAGACTTAAAAGATGAAGTAGTGGACATGTTTACTACTATAATAATCGGGAATCCTGCTACAAAAGTTATAAACGGAAAGCTGGTAACTCCGAGGGGCTATAGAATATAAGTCAGGTGGGATGACATGAAAAAGGTAATAGTTTTTGCAGGAACAAGTGAAGGAAGAAAGCTGAGTAGTTTTTTGGCCAGAAACGGTGTATCAGTAATGTCGGTGGTAGCAACTGAATATGGATCATTAGTTATGCCCGATATGCCGTTTCTTTCAGTAAAAGAAGGAAGGCTTTCATCAGAAGATATTTTGGAACTAATTAAGCCCTATGAGTATATTGTAGATGCGACACATCCCTATTCAATGATTATTTCTGAGAATATTAAGGAAGCAGCACAAAAATACGAGAAAAGAATCATAAGAATCATAAGACCATCACTGGAGTATGAAAATGCTATAGAATGTTCAGATATTACAAAAGCATGTGAATATCTAAACGGCACAACCGGCAATATCCTAGTGACAACGGGAAGTAAAGAACTTTTACCCTATACAGCAATTGAAAACTATAGTCAGAGGGTTTTCGTAAGGGTGCTTCCTACTGTTGAAGCAATTAATACGTGCAATAGCTTTGGCTTTTTAGCAACAAATATAATATGCATGCAGGGCCCTTTCAGTAAGAATATGAATTTAGCCACAATGGAACAGATAAATGCAAAGTTCATTGTTACTAAGGAAACAGGCACAAGCGGAGGCTTTCAAGAAAAAGTTTCAGCAGCAAAAAAGCTAGGAATAAAAGTTGTATTAATAGGCAGGCCAAGCAAAGAAGAAGGAATAACCTTTGAAGAAGCTTGTACTTATTTTGAAGAGGAGATTTTGAATGAAAGGTATACTTATACTAGCACACGGAAGCAGAGAAAAGTCAACTGAGGATACACTACAACAGGTCTTTGACAATCTTAAGGAAATTTGCCGGGAAGACATCATTGAAACAGCATTTCTGCAGTTTTCAAAAGTGGATTTAAAAACCGGTTTTGACAATCTGAAAGCTAAAGGAGTCTCTCATATTATAGTAATACCTTATTTCCTGTTTGATGGTGTTCACATAAAAGAAGACATCCCAAAGGAGATCGATAGTTATTTGGAAAAAAACAGTGATATAAAAATCGAAATGGGAAAAACACTTGGAACTGATAAAAGATTGGCCCAAATATTGGCTGACAGAATAAGGAGCGCAATATGAACAAGGAAATATTCATCATCGGAAGCGGGCCTGGAGACCTAAACGAACTTACAAAAAGGGCAGAAAAGACGATTGCAAACTGTGATGAAGTGTATGCTTTCGACAGACTTGGTGAATTGTTTAAATCTTGTCGAGAGGATATAGTCAAATGTTCACTCTTGGATATTGAAGAGAAAATTATTCATTCATCATCACATAAAACAGCGGTACTGGTTTCAGGAGATGTAGGGTTTTTTAGCCTAGCAAAAATACTTAATGAAAAATTTCAAAATAAATTTACAGTCAGTTGTGTGTGTGGGATCAACAGCTTACAATACTTTTGCGCAAAAATTAATATTAACTATGATTTTGTCAGGACTGTAAGCTTACACGGAAGAGAATCAAATCTTTTAGGAAGTATTGCTTATAACAGGTATACCTTTGTACTAACAGGTGGAGAAAATAATGCTTCTTTCGTATTGAAAGATTTGGTGACAAAAGGCTTATCTGACGTCAAGGTTATAGTGGGAGAAATGCTTTCAAGCCTTCAGGAAAGAATAATTAAAGGTACTGTAGAGGAGCTTTCTAACGAAGTCTTTGATAGCTTAACCGTTCTCTTATTCGAAAATAAAAACTTTATTAGCAGAGAAGATGTGCTCTTTGACAGGGAATTATCAAGAAATGAAACTCCTATGACAAAGCAGGAAGTACGTTGGGTTAGTATAAATATGCTTAATATAAAGTCTAATGATATTTTATTTGACATAGGAGCAGGCAGTGGCTCTGTAGCAATTGAAATGGGAAGAAAAGCTTTTGATGGATTGGTTTATGCGATAGAAAAAGATACAGAAGCATTTGAACTGCTTGACAAAAACAAATCTCAGCTTGGAGCATTTAATATTATTCCGGTATTTGGAGAAGCAATGGAAGAAATAAAGAAACTCCCGATTCCCGATAAAGCTTTTATTGGAGGAAGCGGAGGTAATCTTGAGTCAATAATTAAGTATCTTTATCAGATAAATGAAGATATCAGAATAATTGTTACAGCAATAACTCTTGAAACCCTAAGCATTGCAGTTGCTGCTTTTAAGGAAATCAATTTCGACATGGAGGTTACTTGCTTGAATTGTGCAAAAAATAAGAAGATCGAAGGATATGATCTTATGATTGCTAATAATCCTGTTTATATTTTAAAAGGTGAAAACCATGGAAAGTAAAAGAATCAGCAGAATTATGATAGCTGGAACCAATAGCGGGTGTGGAAAAACTACAATTACTTGTGCAATTTTAAGAACCCTAAAAAATAGAGGATTGAAGGTATCTTCTTTTAAATGTGGTCCTGATTATATTGACCCTATGTTTCACAGTGAAATAATCGAAACAAAATCAAGAAATATAGATTTGTTTTTATGCAAAGAAAAGACTTCAGAATATCTTTTTGCAAGAAACAGCGAAGGTGCCGATGTTTCGGTAATTGAAGGTGCTATGGGCTTTTATGACGGAATGGGGAGTAATAGCTGTGAGAATTCTTCATGGGATATTTCAAATAAGTTGAACATTCCTGTTGTTCTGGTGGTTAATTGCAAAGGCGCTTTATTGTCTATCGCTGCTATGATTAAAGGGTATCTCGACTTTTATAAAAACAACATTAAAGCTGTGATTTTGAACAATGTTTCAAGACGTATGTTTCATACATACAAGGAAATGCTTGAATGTCGTCTTGGCATTGCTGTAGCGGGTTACATGCCATTTGAACCCGATGCGGTTATTGAAAGCCGGCATTTAGGGCTTGTTACAGCAAAAGAGATTTATTCGTTGAAAAATAAAATAGACTTGCTGGCTGGCATTGCAGAAGAGACCATTGACATTGATTTGTTACTGGATATTGCAAAAGATACTGAGCCGATTCACTACGAAAAAATAGAGATTAAGAAAATTACGGAAATAAGTGTTGCGGTTGCCCATGACAAGGCGTTTTGCTTTTATTATGAAGACAGCATGGAACTGCTTAATGAAATGGGTGTAAAGTTCTATTATTTTTCACCTATTGAAGATCAATGCTTGCCTGTAGAAGCTGACGGTTTAATTATCGGAGGAGGGTATCCAGAGCTTTACCTTGATAGACTTAGTATGAACGAGGAAATGAGAAACAATATACAAGATGCCTGGAAAAAAGGCATGCCGATTTTTGCAGAGTGTGGAGGATTTATGTACCTCGGGAAAAATATCGGTACCTATCCGATGGCAGGGGTTATTGATTTAAATTTTGAAATGACAGAAAAACTTCAAAATTTCGGATATATAACACTGACGGCTAAAGAAGATACGATGCTTATAAAAAGTGAAGAAAGTGTTTTTGCACATGAATTTCATTATTCTACAAGTAATTGTAAATCAGGATGCTTGAAAGCAGAAAAAACAAATGGAAAAGCTTGGGATGCAGGCTTCTATAAAGATAATGTTTTCGCAATCTATCCACATATACATTTTTGGGGTAATGTTAATTTAGCAAAACGGTTTATCAGAAAATGTGAAGAATACAGAAAATTAAGGAAATAATCAGGAGGTAAAATGAGATTCATATTAGTAATAGGCATTGCTTTTATACTGGATTTGATACTTGGAGACCCGTACTGGCTGCCTCACCCTATATGCTTAATAGGTAAAGCTATAAGTTTTTTGGAAGATAAGCTAAGAAAAACTATTATGAAAGAATTTTCTGCTGGAACGATTCTTGTTATTCTTGTATTAGCATTTACATACATAGTTTCTTTTGTTGTTTTGTTTTTAGCAAATATACTAAACTATAATTTAGCGTGTGCAGTTGAGATATATTTTTGCTATCAGATATTAGCTACAAAATCATTAAAAATCGAGAGCATGAAGGTATATTATCCTCTTTCTAACGGAAATTTGATCAAAGCAAGAAAATATCTGTCCTTTATAGTAGGAAGGGATACACAGAATCTATGTGAAAAGGGGGTTATAAAGGCAACGGTTGAAACAATAGCTGAAAACACTACAGACGCAATAGTAGCTCCACTTTTCTTTATGGCAATAGGGGGTGCACCGCTTGCTTTTTTGTACAAAGCAATCAATACAATGGATTCCATGATTGGTTATAGAAATGAAAAATATGAAAATTTTGGGAAGTTTGCTGCCAGGCTTGATGATACGTTAAATTTCATACCAGCAAGGATATCTGCGCTACTTATGATTACTGCAAGCGCTTTGAATGGTCTTGACTATAAAAACGCCTTCAAAATATACATGCGTGACAGAAAAAATCATAAAAGCCCCAATTCTTCACAAACAGAGTCTGTATGTGCCGGAGCTCTAAACGTTCAACTCGCCGGTGATGCCTACTACTTCGGACAGCTTGTCTGTAAACCGGCCATAGGCGACAATAATCGAGAAATTATACTAAGAGATATTATTCTCACAAACAGACTGATGTATACGACTTCTATTTTAGCGATGATTGCTGTGCTAACGGTAAAGGGGTGCATTTGGTGGATGAAATAACAAATCATGGTGGAGATATTTATTTATATATAAAAAATAATGAAATCAAACCCCTTGATTATTCGGCTAATATAAACCCACTGGGCTTGCCTGCAGGTGTAAAAAAAACATTAGCTGACAGCATTGACAGCTACAGTGCCTATCCAGATATATATTGTCGAAAGCTCACGGAAGCGGTCAGTTTTTATGAAAATATTAAACCTGACAGTATTCTCTTTGGAAACGGTGCGGCAGATCTTATTTTCAGAATATGCTACGCCTTAATGCCAAAATCTGCACTCCTCACAGCACCAACATTTTCGGAATACGAGAAAGCTCTTTTAAATGTCAATTGCAAGATCGAATATTATAGTTTAAACCCTGAAAACAATTTTGATGTAGGAAATGACATATTGGAGAAGATAAATGGTAAGGATATTGTTTTCATTTGTAATCCAAACAACCCTACAGGAAATATAACAGTAAAGAGCCTTTTATATAAGCTTTCAGAAAAATGCTTGAAAGAAAACTGCTATATGGTTATTGACGAATGCTTTATGGATTTTGTCAACGAAGAACAAAAACAGAGCTTCAAGGAGTATTTGACAGATTTTGAAAATGTTATAATTGTAAAAGCCTTTACAAAAACATTTGCCATGGCAGGTCTTAGACTTGGATATTGCTTATGTCACAGTAAAAGAATAATATATAAGATCAGAAAATCCTCTCAACCATGGAGTGTATCAACTCCTGCACAAATAGCTGGAATTGCAGCATTAAAAGACATAGATTATTTAACAAAAACTGCAATGGTTATAAAAAACGAAAGAGGGTATTTAACAAAAAGATTAAGAGATTTTGGCTTTAAAGTTTTTGAAAGCCATACTAACTTTATTCTATTTAGAACAGAGCAAAAAGATTTATATGATAAGCTTTATAAAAAGGGTATTTTGATAAGAAAATGTGATAACTTCAATGGGATTGATAATACATATTACAGAATAGCAGTCAAGTGCTCAGAAGATAATGAAAAACTGATAAATGCAATAAGTGAGTTAATTAATAATGGCTAAGGCAATCTTGGTTTGGGTTTAATTGATACAGTTCCATGCTTTATACTGTGCAGATTTTATACTGTCTTTTACATCTGATAAGATGTTAATATATTCTGTATTATTTAAAAGCAACTTTTTGCCTCCTTTAATTTTTCTACTCTCCTATAATCTTTACCAATACTCGTTTTTCCCGTTTTCCATCAAACTCGCCATAAAAAATTTGCTCCCAAGGTCCAAAATCCAACTTGCCTTCGGTAACTGCCACCACAACTTCCCGTCCCATTATAGTTCTTTTCAAATGAGCATCTGCATTGTCTTCATATCCATTATGTTGATATTGCTCATTATGAAATTTCTACTAATTCATTTAGATCGTTAAGTTCTAAATTCCTATTCATGTTTTATTTATTTCCCTTCAATCAATCTTTGAGTAATTTTATCAAAATCTGAAATATATTCCTTGTCTTGGGTAATTCTATATTTTTCAAATTCTGATTCGGCAGTTTCTTTAGCAATTTCTGCTGTCACTTTACCATTATCCTCTAATATATCTCGTTCATTAAACTGTAAAAATGCTTTTAATTTCTCTACCCAATCAGTCATATACATTACAATTCCTTTTTTGGCTTGTGATTCTGCGTAATCAAGGTACATGGTAACTATACGATTTAGCCCATCAAGTTCAGCTTCATTTAGGTAATTTTTTGCGATTGAAACGTCTATTTTTCTGATCTTTCCATCAGGCGCATTTTTCCAAGTAGTAAGCCCCATATTTGCTTTAGTACTATCAGCTCTTGAATATATAATTTCAGCAGCAGTTTGTCCAACTATCGCAAAATGAAGTTTATTTTGAACTGTAGCAAAAAAATTCTTTGTAATATTACTGTTTAATGAATAATCAGCACTACACTGAGAATAAATATCTGTAATTTTTTGATAAAATCTTCTTTCGCTTGACCTTATATCTCGAATCCTTGCTAATTGCTCATCAAAATAATCTTTTCCAAAAATATTATTAGGATTTTTCAATCTTTCATCATCCATTGTAAAACCTTTTATAATATATTCTTTAAGCCTTTGGGTTGCCCAAATTCTAAACATAGTAGCTTTTGAACTATTTATTCGGTATCCAACAGAAATAATTGCATCTAAATTATAATATTCAATTTCTCTTGTTACTTTCCGTTCCCCTTCATTTTGAACTTGTGCAATTTTTGCACAAGTTGAGTCTTTTTGTAGTTCCCCTTCTTTGTATATATTTAGTAAATGTTTAGTTACGACACTTCTTTCAACTCCAAAAAGATCAGCAATTTTAGCTTGTGTAAGCCAAATAGTTTCATCCTTCAAAAGTATTTCTACTTTTACACCTCCACCTGGGGTAGTATATATTAAAAATTCAGTAAAGCCTTCTTTGATTTTAATCTTATTGTTCATCACACCCTCCCCTTAATTTATTCATAAATTCTAAGTCAATTGAATCTGTATTTACTAAAACTAATTGGCCATTTGTAAAGTATTAAAAAATTGGTAAGTTGTAAAATAAAGTGACGCAAGATAGAAAAAATAAGACTCATGGTAAATTCTAATGTATAATGTTTGATAACTACAAAAAACAAAACAAAGGAGAATACTATGAGTCAAGATAATAATACTATAGAATTAAAAAAATATAAACTAAAAGATTTATTTGATAAGCTTTATAAAAAGGGTATTTTGATAAGAAAATGTGATAACTTCAATGGGATTGATAATACATATTACAGAATAGCGGTCAAGTACCATAGTGATAATAAAAAGCTGATAAACACAATAAGTGAGGTAATTAATAATGGCTAAGGCAATAATGATACAGGGAACAACCTCTAATTCAGGGAAAAGCCTTATAACTACTGGGTTATGCAGGATTTTTTCGCAGGATGGTTATAGGGTTGCACCTTTTAAATCTCAGAATATGGCGCTTAACTCCTTTATCACAGATGAGGGGCTTGAGATGGGCAGAGCACAAGTGGTACAAGCTGAGGCGGCATTTATAAAACCTGACATCAGAATGAATCCTATTCTATTAAAACCGACAAGCAACAAAGATTCACAGGTTATTGTTAACGGTAAGGTTGTAGGCAATATGAACGCGATGGATTATTATAAAAACAAAACAAGATTTATTTCACAAATAATGAAAAGCTATAATTCACTTGCTTTTGAAAACGACATAATTGTGATTGAGGGTGCAGGTAGTCCAGCGGAAATAAATTTAAAAGAAAACGACATTGTTAATATGGGTATGGCAAAGATGGCAAAAGCTCCTGTTTTAATTGTGGGGGATATTGATAGAGGTGGTGTTTTTGCATCTCTTTACGGAACATATATGCTCCAGGATGAGATAGAGAAGATGTATATTAAAGGTAATATAATCAACAAGTTCAGGGGTGATGTAAAGATACTTGAACCAGGACTTAAAATGCTTAAAGATCTCATTTCTGTTACCACAGTTGGGGTAGTTCCATACATGGACTTGAAAATAGATGATGAAGACAGCCTGGCAGATGTTTTTCTCAATAATGGTATAGTATCTGATATTGATATAGGTGTCATAAGACTACCTAAAATATCGAATTTTACAGACTTTAATTCATTTGAAATAGTTCTTGGCATCAAAGTTAGATATATTTCTAATGTAAAGAAGTTCAATAATCCTGATTTGCTTATATTACCAGGTACAAAGAACACCATTGAGGATTTAAAATGGCTTAGGGAAAGTGGGCTTGAAACAGAGATATTGAAATACGCAAACAAGGGCAATCCTGTTTTCGGAATATGTGGGGGATATCAAATGCTTTGCAAAACGTTAAAAGACCCATACAATGTTGAGGGTGGAGGCGAGATTAAAGGATTAGGACTCATTGATGCCTGCACCGTATTTGAAAAAGAAAAGACCCGAACAAGGGTTTTTGGTACTTTTGAAAACTCAGGAGGTATTTTTTCTGTTCTTAATGGAAAAAGCTTTAAAGGCTATGAAATCCATATGGGTATTACAAAGACAGATAGCTATTTATCAAGGTTAAAAAGCATTGATGGGCAGGAAAAAACAGATGGAATCTGTAACAAAAATATTTATGGAACCTATGTCCATGGTATTTTTGACAATGAAGAGATTTTATCCCGGATGATAGAAGCTTTATACAATAAAAAGGGACTAGAATACAATGAAAACATTATAGTCGATTTAAAAACACATAAAGAAAATGAATATAATAAATTAGCAATTGAGCTTCGTAGATCACTTGATATAGAGTACATTTATAAAATTATAGAGGAAGGTATTAATTTATGAGCAGATTTATTAATACATTAGATTGTTATAATCCTAATGAAATAGAGAAAAAAAGTTTTGAAATAATAACCCAGGAAATGGGAGGAATTGAACTAGACGATAGAATTTTACCTATTGTTAAAAGAGTAATTCATACCACTGCAGACTTTGAATACATACATAATCTTTGTTTTTCGGAAAATGTTTTAGAAAAAGCACTCGAAGCTATTAGAAATGGTACAGATATTATAACCGATACAAATATGACATTATCTGGTATTAATAAGACAGTTCTTGCAAAAAGTGGGGGAAATGCATATTGTTTTATGGCAGACGAAGATGTTTCAAAAAAAGCAATAATGAAAAACTCAACACGCGCAATTGCATCTATGGAAAAAGCAGCAGAATTGGAGAGACCGTTAATTTTTGCTATAGGAAATGCACCAACAGCACTTATTAAGCTTGATGAACTTATAAAAGGAAATAAGATAAAACCTGCTTTGATTATTGGTGTTCCCGTAGGTTTTGTAAATGTTGTTGAATCAAAAGAACTTATTATGAAAAGCGATGTTCCTTATATTATTGCAAGAGGGCGAAAAGGTGGAAGTAATGTAGCTGCCGCTATTGTAAATGCTCTTTTATATATGGCATATCCAAAGTTCAAGCTGTAAATAAATTATTGGGTTATTGGGTATTCTTCTCTTTCTTCCCTCTTTAATTCATTAATCTTAGATGGAGTCATTAAATTATTCTTAATAACAACCATCAGTTGTTCTGCTATATCTTGGATTCTTCCTACTACAACTTTTTTGTCGATAAGTTCATCAGTTATTTCATTACCACTAAAATGAGCAAAACTCACACCATTTTGAGGTAAGTATTTTTCTGTTATTGTTTCAATAGTTTATTTACTTTATCTTTGTTTAAATTCATTATTGCAGCAATTTTTCGTATTGATAATCCTATTTTCATCTTAAATTCCTTAACGAATTCTGGAGTAAATTCAATATTTGAACCACTTAATTCTAAATACCGTGCACTCATATTTGAAAAAAGTTCTTTCGCTTCCTCTTCTTCCATTTCGAAATCCTCTTGGTAATCAATGAACTTATCGTCGTCGTACTGTACCTCATTGTTAAATTCAATAAATCTCTTCATTACTTCTTCCTGGTCTACTCCGAAATATCCCAAAATGATTTCTTTGTCTATACTATTCGAAAATAAATCATAATTGTTAATATAGATCCTGTAGCTGCTCCATTGATAATCCTCCAAATGCTTAGCCAAACCTGCCTTAAGCGGATTTTGGTGGATATATCTTACTAATGAAAGTGCATAAGCATCATCTTCAACAGTTTCACTTCTGAACCTATCATGAAATAAATTTCCTAGCCTTTTATATTTATTATTAAAATAGATTTTCTGAATAAGTACCGTTTTGGATAACTTCCCTTTTTAATTCTTCATATAATTTAGTTAGTGAAACTTGCATATATGGGAAAACCCAAATTAGGCCAATACCAGAAAGCGGAAGTACAATATTCAAAATTGGTAATACAGAATTTATTGTTGGAAATAATTCTTGTAGACTTGTAGCCATATTAATAAATTGAAAACAGAAAATTACAAACCCCAAAATCAAAAAAGGTAAAGCCCCCAAAGTTAGCCAGCCTGCGAAGCTTAAACTAAATAAAAAAATTTTCATCTTGTAGCCATGCGTTATTTTTTTACTCATCCTCAAAGCGTTTCTGACACCAATCTTTGGGTTATCATTTATTATATAAAACGATGTGCTGTAGGAGATTAATTTGATAATTGTAGTAACACCAATAAATAGTGATAATAACGCAAATATTCTTGAAGAAGAAAATTCATTGAAATTAGAACCCGAAACTATGTATAAATAATAAAGTATAATAATAAATGGGAGAATCCAAATAATAATCCAAAGATTAGCCCATAACGATATACCGATAGATGTCCAAAAATTATCAAATCCACTAAAAGTTATTTTTATTGATGTTTTTTTTTGATTGCAAAACTTTAAAAAATAATTTGTGTACCCAATTAGTAATATACTGTTCAAAAACATCCATATAATAGATTCTACTTGTTTAAAATAATTATTAATATAATCCTTTCCTAAGCTATCTAATAGATTTATAACAACACATATAAAAAGATTTATTAGTGCTACTAATACAGGGTTTTTCCATTTTCCCTTTAATTCTTCTCGTGCTTTTGCACGAAGCTCCTTGTTAGTTGATACCATAACCTTAAACCTCCTTTTGCTTAAAAAAGTGGAAATGAAGCTTCTGATTTGAAGATAATATTAATCTGACAAGAATCGTGGACTAATCTCAGCATTTTTTTGTCGATGTATATCTATGATATATTTAAATAAAAAATAGCATTTAGTTACTTGGAATTACATGAATTTCAATATTTTTCAGTTTTTTTAATAACTTTTCTACAGTAGAACCTCTAAGTAATATTTCTAACTTTGTTCTACTAGAATGTCCTAGTAAGATTTGAGTAATATGTCTCTCGCTTGCAAATTTTGAAAGCTCAGAAGAAACACTTTTACCAGTCAAAGTAACAAATTCTGCTCCTAGTTGTATTGCAAGTTTTTTATGCCCTTCGACGCTGGCAAATTCCTTTTCGGTTAGTTTTTTTGCAAAAAAATGTGTACAATTTACACATACAACAATCCATTCACATTTATATCTCTTAGCCATTCTTGCTCCTCGTCTAATGAGTTTTTTTGCTCTTATACTAGGAGTTATACAGATCATAAGTCTTTCAACGGTTTGCCAGCTATCTTTTATTCCGTGTTCTGTAAGGTATTCTTCTAGTTCTTCGTCAACCTCATCTGCAGTTTGCCGAAGTGCTATTTCTCTTAATGCAGTTAGATTACCTTTTCTAAAGAAATTACTTAGAGCCTGATCAACTTTATCAAGGTCATAAATACTACCTCTTTTTAGCCTGTTTTGAAGATCTTCAGGTGTGATATCCAATAAAACAACTTCATTTGCGTTCTGTATAATATAATCAGGTATCGTTTCTTTAACTACAATACCAGTAATTTGTTTGATAACATCATTTAAGCTTTCTAAATGCTGAATATTTAAAGTAGAACTTACATTTATTCCATTTTGTAAAATTTCTTCAATATCTTGATACCTTTTATTATATTTTGATCCTGGTACATTATTATGTGCTAATTCATCAATTAGAACCGTTTCGGGATGTCTTGCGATTATTGCGTCTGTATCCATTTCTTCCATTTCCACGTTATTGTAAGATATTCTTTTCGTTGGAGTAACCTCAAGTGTTCCTATTTGAGCATCTGTTTCAGCACGCTTATGTGCTTCAACATAACCTATGATAATGTCTTCTCCTCTTCTTTTTCTACGATTAGCTTCATTTAACATTGAATATGTCTTACCAACACCTGGCGCATATCCAATGAAAATCTTTAAAGTTCCCCTTTTTTTTTCATCATTTTTTGTTAATTTTAAAGCTTCTTCTGGTGTTAATCTTCTGAATTCATTACCCATTTGGTTTCATCCCTTGAATAAGTTTGGCAAATAATCTCAGACTTATTCTAACACTTTATTGATTGAATTTAAAGTTGTTAATTCATATATCTTTGCAAGTATACCAACGTCATTAATATTGTCATGAAATATCTTCTTTTGATCACTATCCACAGATTGTTCATTTTCCTCACTTTTTGATATTTCAATATTGAGTGATTGATATTTTGAGTACTCAACCAGTCCTTTTCGGTTCATGATCACCCTAGCTAATAGAGATACATACTTTAGCCCAGGTATATCAATAAATACATCTGAATTATAGGAATTAAAACATATGTTGAATCTCTCTTTACGGTATTTGCTGTAAAATATTATGCACTCTGGTAAAATTGTTTTAATTATTATTGATAAATTGGCTGTTTTATCTTTTGTATAAATTCTACAAACATCGTTAAAATTATTTACATTGATTCCATCTGTTCCACTCTCAATAACTATATATGCAATTGGTTCATCGTTTTTTAAGACACAGCACAACCGTCTAATAATATATAGCCCAAACTTTTCGTAGATTTCTCTGATTTCATGTAAATAGAATTTATCATCTCCATAATTATATGCATTAATCTCAATAGGTAACATATTTTTTTTACAAAATTCTATAAATTCCTCAGGTATATCCAAAATTGATATTTCATAACCACCTTCTAATTCAATACCTAAAAAATCAGAAATATTAAAGTGAAATAAATGTAATAAATCAAAACTAAATTTTGATTTATTATTTATAACTTTATCCATAGCAGAATACATATCAAAATGCCAATTCAAATCGGAAAATGCATATGAAATATAGTATTCAAAGCTTGGATTACAAAGCAGCATATCAGCTAGACCTAAATATATTTCCATTTTCGAATATTGACTTAAGTCAATATCTTGCAATGACAAAAGCTGTTGTCCTAAAAAAGTACGATTATATATCCTAAGAAATGATCCAACCATCAATGGTAAGTTATCTTTATAATAAACCAGACTATCCGAAATATTAAGTGTATTTGGATTATTTCCGATTTTTTTAATTATATTAATAAACTGAGCTTCCATCTCATTTTTTGTTTGTATAGTTTCATACCTAGATTCATTATACAGATCAGTTACTTCATTTACAGCGAACTCATTCAAACTCTTCAAGTTCGAGTGAATATTACTAAATATATACTTAAATAATTCGTTTACACAAGACCATTCTATTTCGAGGAAAGCTAATCCATAAATAAATCCATACTTTTCATTATTTCTTCTATATTTTATTACTGATTTCAAACATATTAAATTTCTATTATTTATTTTAATAATAATATTTCTTAAAGTTCTACCAACCTCAAAATCACCATTTTCACAAATAAACGACAATCCTTTTGTACTAATATCAATTATCGCAAAATATTTTGTTTCCTTATCTTTTAGATTGGCACACATAAAAAGCTTTTGATCAGATGCTACCCTATATCTAGTAACAAGTCTTTGAATCCCTGTATAAATAACATTTGGGGTTAATAATGTATAATAACTTTCATTTGAAAGAATAATTTTAGAAATAAACATAAAATAAATATCTTTATAAAAAAAAGTGACCTCTACTCCTTCAGTATCTTTTAATCGAAGATTATTATTCAACAAACAAATTTCAATATTTGTTTCATCAAATATATTGACCACCATTTCTGCAGGAAAGTATATCTCACTTTGGTATATTGAAACTGGTATTTTATCAATTTTGCCTAGTGCTTTTTTAAATAAATTTTGAATATAATCATGGTTACTAATTAGCTTAAACTTATCCTTCATGATATGCCCCCCTTGCTTAACTAAAACTATCTACATAACTGCATCCAATTAAAAACATTTTTAGCTATGAAACTGTCAATTCCCCCTTCAAATAGCAGATCTGCATTATAATAGCTGTCAGTAATCGAAGTAGTTCTTACGTCAGGTATTGCTACACAAAACATATGAGCTGCTTTTGCAGCATCTACACCTGGTGCAGAATCTTCTAATACAAGACACTTTCTGGGCTCAACATTTAACCTACTAGCAACTTCAAAATAAATATCTGGTGAAGGCTTTCCCTTCTCAACTTCTTCAGCTGAAACAATCACATCAAAATAGCTCTCAAGATTAGTGATCTTAAGTATTTTAGAAATAATGTTTTTTGTCGAGCCTGAAGCTATAGCAAGTTTATGATTATTAAATTTTAAAATATCAAGGAGACTTTTCATTTCAAGGAAAACATGCGTATTGTCTTTAGCAATTTCAAAATAATATTGATCTTTTTTAGCAATCATTGTCTCTAAAGAATCTTGAACTTTATATTTTTCTTTTATATCTTTCATCATATCTTTTGAACTAAGCCCAACATATCTATTTTTAAATTCTCTATTAACATTTTTGATTCCATACTCTTCTAGCAGTTTTGAATCGGACAAGTAATAATTAGGCTCACTATCAATCAGTGTTCCATCTAGGTCAAATATAACTGCTTGTATTCTATTGTTATTTGTAATAATACTATTCTCAGAATAAGACATAGATTTCCATCCTTTTTTAAAAAAATATTTAGCATTATTTAGCCTTATTTAACTATATTTAGTTTAACTTAGCTTATATTAACTGTCAATATAATTGATATAAGTCTGATATATGCTACCACTTTCATTTAGTCATATTTCGTTATAGCATAAAAAAATAGGCTAATATTAGCCTATTTTTTTATAGTTTATTTGTTCATTC
>CAVYEU010000015.1:0-19649 GCA_963767415.1 uncultured Eubacteriales bacterium | reverse complement strand
CGGCTGTATCAGTATCAAAGACCTTCTTGAACCCAAGTCGCCTTAATGCAGCTATCATATTACTTGTCGCTCTTGTACCGATTGGCAATCCAAACTCTTCTCCAATAGCAACTCTGACAGCCGGTGCTGTCTGAACCACTACATGCAGATCTTTATTGTTTATTGCATCCCATACTTTTTCAATGTCGTCCTTTTCCCTTAAAGCGCCTACAGGACATACATTTATACACTGTCCGCACATTGCGCATGGAACTTCTGTTAGGTTCTTATGAAATGCTGATGAGACGATTGTTTTAAATCCCCTTTCAACCGTTTCAATTGCTGATACCGATTGAATATTTTTACATACATTTACACACCTTCTACATAGAACACATTTATTTGGATCTCTAACTATCGAATGTGAATAATCATCAATAGGCAATTTGTATGTTTCTCCTTCAAAACGTATATCTCTAATATTTAAATCCTCAGCCAACTTCTGAAGCTCACAATTTCGGCTTCTTACGCATGTCAAACACTTTCTATCATGATTTGATAGAATAAGCTCTAATGTAACACGCCGTGATTCTCTTACTTTCGGTGACTTTGTGTTGATAACTAGCCCTTCAGATACAGGATAAACACAGGCTGCTTGAAGCCCTCTTGTTCCTTGTATTTCAACCACACACATCCTGCAAGCACCAATCTCATTGATGTCTTTTAAAAAACAAAGTGTTGGTATATCTATATTTGCAATTCTTGCAGCTTCTAGTACAGAAATTCCTGCAGGAACTTGCACTTTTCGAGTATCAATCTCAATATTCACCATATTCATGTTATATATCTCCTTTCAAACTAAGCATTCTTATAAATAGATTTAAATGGACATTTCTCCATACAAACACCGCACTTTAAGCACTTGTCTTGATCAATGCTGTATGGAACTTTCTTCTCACCGGAAATAGCTTCCGCAGGACAGTTCCTTGCACAAATTCCACAACTTTTACAGGTTTGAGAGTTTATAAAGTAATGCAACATTGATTTACATACCCCAGCAGGACACTTTTTATCTTTAATATGAGCTATATACTCATCCTTAAAGTATCTAAGCGTACTCAAAACTGGATTTGGTGCTGTTTGCCCTAAACCGCATAAAGCAGATATGCTTATATTGCGAGCTAAGATCTCGAGCTTCTCAATATCCTCCATTTCGCCTTTTCCACCTGTGATCCTTTCCAGAATCTCAAGCATTCTTTTTGTTCCGATTCTGCAAGGCGGACATTTTCCACAAGACTCGTCAACAGTAAATTCTAAGAAAAACTTAGCGATGTCTACCATACAAATATCTTCATCCATTACGATAAGTCCACCTGAACCCATCATTGAGCCCAATTGAATCAATGTATCATAATCCATCGGAGTATCTAAATGGCTCTTTGGTATACATCCGCCAGAAGGACCTCCTGTTTGGGCAGCTTTGAACTCTTTACCATTTGGTATTCCGCCACCAATGTCATAAAGGATCTCTCTTAAAGTAGTCCCAATCGGAATTTCAACTAGCCCTGTGTTGTTTATCTTTCCACCAACTGCAAATACTTTTGTTCCTTTACTCTTTTGGGTTCCATACTTTGTAAACCATTCTACACCATTTAGAATGATTGCAGGAATATTTGCAAATGTTTCAACATTATTTAGTATTGTAGGCTTTTGCCACAAACCCTTAACGGCTGGGAAAGGTGGTCTTGGTCTAGGTTCTCCCCTTTTACCTTCGATGGATGTCATTAATGCTGTTTCTTCTCCGCAAACAAAGGCACCTGCTCCTAATCTCAATTCAAGATCAAAACAAAATTCCAAACCAAAAATATTATTACCGAGTAAACCATGCTGCTTAGCTTGATCGATCGCGATTTGCAACCTTTTTACTGCAATTGGATATTCAGCTCTAACGTAGATATAACCCTGATTTGATCCAATTGCATACCCTGCTATAGTCATTGCCTCAATTACAGAGTGAGGATCACCTTCTAATATACTTCTATCCATAAAAGCACCTGGATCACCTTCATCTGCATTGCAACATACATATTTTTGATCGCTCTGTTGTTTGGCTGCGAAGTCCCACTTTGTACCTGTTGGGAATCCTGCACCTCCTCTACCTCTTAGTCCTGCTTTCTTTACAAGCTCAACCACTTCATTAGGGCTTAGTTTAGTTATTACCGTATTTAACGCTTTATAACCATCCAACGCAATATATTCTTCAATATTTTCAGGATCAATCACACCACAGTTTCTGAGTGCTATTCTCACTTGCTTATTATAAAAATCAATTTCTTCGATAGAATTTGCGCATATTTTAAATCCCTTACCAATAGTATAATCAGTACATACTTTCCCATCGATTAAATGCTCTTTTACAACTTTTTTTATTTTATCAGGTGTCATATTTACATATGTTATCCTTGTCCCATCTGGTTCTATAACTTCAACAATTGGCTCAAGTCTACAAACACCAATACAACCTGTTTTAATCAAAGAAACGTTTTTAATATTATTTTCTTTTAATTCTTTTGATATCTCATCCATAACAGGAGTTGCTCCTGCAGCTATACCACATGTTGCCATACCAATTAATACTCTTCGTATTCCTTTTTTAGCATCAGGCTTAATCTGTGCTAAAACTTTATTTTTTAACACTTCTAACTCTGCTATTGATTTCATATTAAAAACCTCCTAGTCCTTATACTTTTCTATGATACCTTCTATGTCTTCGGGAACAAGCCTTCCATAGACTTGATCATTTATCATAATAACGGGAGCCAAACCACAAGCACCTATACATCTACAAGCTTCTAATGAAAACTTTCCATTTTCGGTGCATTCTCCTACGTGAACTCCAAGTTTTTCTTTAAGTTTATCTAATATTTGGGCTGATCCTTTAACATAACATGCAGTTCCTAGGCAAACCTGGATTTTATACTTGCCTTTCGGATTTAATGAAAACTGGGTATAAAATGTTACAACACCATAAATCTCCGAAAGAGGTATACCCAATTCACTTGAAATCTGTTTTTGAACATTAATAGGTAAATATCCATACAATTCTTGTGCTTCATGTAAAACAGGTATCAATGCGCCTTTTGTTTCTTTGTGTTTTTCTATTATCTTGTGTAGTTTTTGCACTCTTTCATCAACCTCTGAATCTGAGCAGCAACAATCACATATACTCATAATTGATCCCTCCAATTTTTTACATTGTATGTTATAAATTTAACAAGCCCTTGATTTATTATAGCAAACAACTTGACATTATTCAACTCCTTTAATTATCCATTCTACAGATATATCATCATATCCTTCATTTTTAAATACAAAATTTCCAGAAACAAAAAAAAGAAAAGGTCGCTTCAACTACATTAATTGTTAGTATTATTATAAGCTTAGTTGTTGTTTGGATATATCTATAGAAAAACTACTTGAAGTAATATTTGGGTTCATTTTAATAACAACACTTGAAATTACACACACCTTGTCACTTAATCATATCTGGTCTTTTAGCTCTGGTCCTATCTTGCGACTTTTGCGATCTCCAGGCTTCAATATTTTTATGATGGCCAGATAGCAAAACGTCCGGAATCCGTAATCCTTCAAATTCTTCTGGTCTTGTATATTGTGGATATTCTAACAATCCATTATAATGAGATTCTTCTAAGAAGGCTTCTTCATTTGCCAATACTCCTGGTATCATTCTGCTTATGCAGTCTATTAGTACAATTGCAGGTATTTCTCCACCCGTTAGAACATAATCTCCAATTGATATTTCTTCATCAACGATTTTTTCTAAAACTCGCTCGTCTATTCCTTCATAATGTCCACATAAAAGGATTAGATGTTCCTCGTTCTTTAACTCTTTAGCAATTGTTTGGTTAAATTTTTTTCCTTGCGGCGATAAGAAAATCACTTTCGGTTTAGTATCAGAGTTATTGATTATACTTAAATAGGCATCAAAAATTGGTTGTGCCGTCATAACCATACCTGTGCCCCCACCATATGGATAATCATCAACCTTTTTATGCTTATTTTTTGAAAATTTGCGAATATCTATAGCATTAATCTTGATAATTCCTTTTCTCTGAGCTCTTCCAATTATGCTTTTACTTAATACAAACTCAATTATTTCAGGAAAGATTGTTAAAACATCAAATCTCATCATTTATAAATCCTTCTATGTTTTCTACTTCAATCTTTTGGTTTTCAATATCAATATTTTTAACTAGACTCTTTAGAGCAGGTATTAACATCTCTTTGCCTAAATCATTTTTTATAACATAGACATCATTACTTCCAGTTTCTAAAATATCAGTTAAAATGCCCAATTTTTGCCCATGTTCATTAAATACAATACAACCAATTAAATCACAAATAAAATATGAACCTTGAGGCAGTCTAACAGCATTTGCTCTATCAATCTTTAAAAACTTTTCTTTAAGCCTCTGGGCAGTATCTTTATCATCAATACCTTCAAATTTTAAAATCACGAATGCTTTAAAATATTTAATCCCAACAATATAATATTTTACGAGTTGGTTGTCTATCTCGATATAAACCCATTTTAATTTATTATACCTCATAGGATCATCCGTCAGCGGAACAACTTTTACGTCACCTTTTAACCCATGAGTATTTACTATTTTCCCAATATCTAAATACTCCTCCATATTATTCTCCAATAAATTTTCTTTTCTTCACTAAAATATATAATACTATAGATAAATATATAATACTATATTATGAACAAGAACAAAACCTTTAGTTTCCCTAAATAGTGTCACGTCCCTATATCACCTTATTACTTTTTAGTCTCCTTATAACTCAATATTTAATATCTTCTCGGTATTGCTCACTATAAAATCAGGGTCAAAAGGCTTGGTAATATACATATCGGCTCCGACTTCTAGCCCTTTCTTTTTATCATACTCTTGGCCCTTAGCAGTTAACATGATTATGTATACGTCTTTAAAACCATGGTCTTTTTTGATAGACTTACAGACATCATAACCATTCATTTCTGGCATCATTACATCAAGATATACTAAGCGTGGTCTTTCATTTAAGATAATATTTATGGCATCTCTTCCATTATTCACAGTTTGTATCTCTACACCTTTTTCTTCAAATCCTTCAAGAGTTTCTTCAAGCAATCTCCGAATATGAGCCTCATCATCTACAATCAGTATTTTGGGCATGGCTTCTCCTCTTTTTTTAAAATATTTTTAAAAATACTTTTACAATATCTGAATCAAATTGAGTACCTGCATTTAGCTTTAACTCACTCAGTGCTTCTTCTGTATTTAAAGCTTTCTTATATGGTCTATCAGTGGTCATTGCATCAAATGAATCTGCCACAGCTATTATTCTTGCGATTAATGGTATATCTTCTCCTCTTAAGCTATCTGGATATCCAGTACCATCGTATCTTTCATGATGGCTTCTGACCCCAGGAATTATGTCATCTAATTGTCTAATATTTTTTAATATATCTGAACCATATTCTGTATGTTTTCTCATTGTTAGATATTCATTATCGGTTAGATCCTCATTCTTTTGCAGGATATTATCGCCAATACCTATTTTACCTATATCATGCATGAGAGCTGCTAATTTTAGCCTTGTTAACTCCCGTTTTGATAATCCCATTTTTTCTCCAACAATTATACTATAATCCATTACTCTATGTATATGTCCACCTGTATATGGGTCTCTCATTTCAATAGTTTCAGCAAGTGCCTTAACTGTTTGAAAGAATGTATTTTCTAAAACTAAGTACAGCTTTGCATTTTCAATTGATATTGAAGATTGAAACACTATAGCATTAAACAGTTTTAAATCTTCAGATTTGTATTCTATCTTTTCTTTATTGCAAAGGACTACTACACCAAGAGCTTGACCTTTAATGATGATTGGTGCACAAATCATTGATTTTATTTTCCCATTACCCGGTATATATCTTTGGTCTGCTTCGACATCATTAATGATTTCTGGATACCCTTTTTCAATCGTAGATTTTATAATGCCATCCTTTGGGTTTATTATCTCCTTTAATTCACTATTTCTACTATACTCAGAATATATCTCTAACTTATGTGTATCATCATTTTCTAACATTACAACTGCATATGAAGCATTAATATATTTTATTGATTCTTCAATTGCAATTTTAGCAATATCTTCTATATCATGCCACGCACTAATCTTTTCAGATAAGTTGTACAATAATTCCAATTCTCTATATTTATTCAGCACTTCACATGCTAAAGCTTTCTTTTCATTTTCGTTATTTATAAAGTACAATATGAGTTCTTTAATGTTGCTTGCATAATATTTTTCGTTACTATAGACAAACCCAAGTATTATATCATCTACTATAATTGTTTCATGCTGATCTAAGTTATAATTGTTTTTATTAAACTCAAATAAAACTTCGGATTCTTTATTCTTAATAATTATAGGTATTCCTAAGAAGCTTATAGTGTTTCTTAAAATAACACTTTCTTCCTTCTTAAATAAAATTTTTTTAAGCTTAATTGCTCCCATAAACTTATTCTCCTTTCTGATCGATCCATAACGAAAATGAAAAATTGCTACCTGCTCCAAGATTACCCTTGACCCATAAATCTCCATTATGGTGTTTAATTATTTCTTTACATATTGCAAGTCCTAGTCCAGTACCCTTTGGTTTATTAGTTAAAGTATCTCCAATCTGTCTAAATTTATCGAATACTTGCTTCTCGTCTTCTTCCGTAATTCCAATTCCTGTATCTATGATACTTATAATTGCTTTCTCGTCTGATTTTATTACCTTACAGGTAATTGATCCTTTGTCTGTAAACTTTATTGCATTAGATATCAAATTTGATACTACTTTTACTAATTTTTCGAAATCTCCGAATATAAATATTTCTTCATCAATAAAATCTCTTACTAGTTCAATCCCTTTTTGATCTATTGAAGATATATATGTTTTAATAGCTTCATTTAAAACCATATTAATAGAGATCTTTCCCATTTTCCAATCAATTTCTAAAGCTTCCATTTTTGCCATGTACAATACATCGTTTATTAAGTCTGTAAGCCTTTCTCCTTCAGATATTATTATATCGACGTTTTCTGCTGAACTAGCAATTACTTTCTGCATCTTCTTATCTTCTTCATTAATCGACTGTAAAATAACATTTTTAAGCTTTTTATTTATTATTTTTGAAAATCCAATGATAGATGTCAAGGGGGTTCTTAATTCATGTGATATTATTGACAAAAAATCAGTTTTAATTTTGTCCAATTCTTTAAGTTTTACATTTGACTCCCTAAGTTCTTGTTCAACATTCTTTCTATCAGTTATCTCCTGCTTAAGATTTCTAGTTAAAGTCATATCTTGGCCGATGATTATTATACCTAATAGATCGTCTGATTTCCCGATAATAGCAGATACATGCAATTTTATATATACCTCTTCATTACCCACTAGAGGGTCTTCTCTTGTTTTGCAATTCACCTTATTTACTACTTTACAATCAATTTCCATTACGTCTTCCCTAATTTCAGATATTACAATTCGCTGAATCAAATTGTAAAGTTCTTGATAATTTCGAATTATATCCAGAAAATTACATCCAATTAATTCCTTAGTATTTAATCCAAGCATTTTTTTAGCATTGATGTTTATCCGAATTATTTTGCAATCTTTATCAAGTAATATTATTATATTACTAACCTTCTCAAGTATTTTTTCAACAGCAACAGCAGACACCGCATTCATTATTTTAAATTTCATAATAGGATATAATACGCTAAAGCCCCAGGCTAGAACTATGACAGGGCATAAAGGGGGTAATACATAAATCCCAAGCAATGGTAACAATTGATCGTTAATGATACAAATTATAAAAGTAGCTATTCCACTGTATAGAATAATTCTAGCTTGCTTTCTTTCCTTTTTAGATTGGACCTGCCTACCCCAAGAATAAATAAGGAAAACACAAGTTACTGTTAATATGAATATATAAAAAAAATAACTCCAAAGCCAAATGTTATCAATTGGAACTATCTTAACCCATCCTAATTCAACTTTTTGAAAATCAACCGTAAATAATTTGTTAAGTATAGCATTTGCAATAAAAATAACTGGTGGAAGGTATAGTAATAAATATATCTGCTGCTTAAATTTTTTTAGAATCATGGTATTATTTGTAAAAATTAGAAAGAAGTGCAGTATCACACTTGAAAAAGTGCATGTACTAAAAAGCCCTAGTCTATACCATATCCAACACTCTTCTTTTGTTGTAGCTGAATAAAAAAACATATATATAAAAGACCAATTCGCAAAAACAATACAAACATATAAAAATAATCTATTTAATACTGATTTTCTATCAAGCGAAAAAGTATAATATCCCATATTTAGATATATAAGAAATGATAATAGTGCAAGCAATGACAACTGACTCATCATATACTCCTTTTTTTCAAGTATCCTCCCAGTACAGCAAAAAGAAACTAACTCTTTCGAACCCTTCTATAGCATGAAGGGTATTGCCTACATTATATTTTTCATAGCTAACTGCATCAATGATTATAATATCGGGTAAAACTTCTAAAGCTTTACTAATACATTCTTGACCACTACATATCTCTATAGAGCTAAATCCTTTTAAAGTTAGAATATCTGCCAAAGCTTTTAAGGTAAATTCATCGCCATCGGCAACTAAGATTTTTTTATCTAGGTTTTCTTGAAATAATACAACTTCAATCTCGTTCTTTAAATCCTCAGTGCTAATAGGCTTAAGGAAATATCTATCTACTCCAAGGTTCTGTCCTTTTTGTTTAAATTTATCGGTATTAGATATAATAATTACAGGTATATGTCGAACCAGCGTATCATTTTTTAAAAGTGTTACAAAATCGATGCTATTTGAAGCTTTGGAATTTGTATCAAATATTATCAAATCGGGGATATCCTTTTTTATACTGTCAAGCACTGATAAATTACCATCATTATATGAATGTAAATTATACCCCTCATCAATTAATTTATTCTTTAAAATATTTCTATTGTTTTCAGGTTCCTCAATAAAAACGATATATTTTTTACTTTTATCACGTGCTTTTTCAACCTTTACATCGCATTTCTTTATTACTTTGACAAGCTCATCTATATCTAACTTTGTTTTTCTAGTATCATTTACTTGTTTGGTAGACAATGAAAAAGAAAAAGTACTTCCTATATTAATCTCACTTTCAACCCATATTTTCCCTTTATGATGTTCAATAATTTGTTTACATATCGAAAGTCCAAGGCCTGTACCTGTAATTGAATTGCTGTTATTTTTTGCTTGTTTGAATTTTTCAAATATTTTTTCACAATCTTCTTGAGGAATACCTACGCCCTCATCAATAATACTTGTTATTATATTATCTCCTTCTTGTACTACTCTACAAATGATCTTTCCTTTTGTAGTAAACTTAATTGCGTTTGATATCAAATTTATACATACTTGTATTAATCTGTCTGCATCTCCTACTATTCGTGGTAAATCACTCTGAATTTCTTTTTGTACTATTAGATGTTTTTGTTCAAACAATGCATTAATAGCTACTATTGCTCTTTCTAGCAAGTCTCCCATATTGACCTGTTGAGATCTCCAATCAACTTTTCCAGCCTCCATTTTAGCTATATCTAATACATCATTGATTAACCATGTTAAACGATCTCCTTCAGATGTTATAATCGAGATATTTTCTAGAATTTGGTTAAAGTTTTTTTTAAATTTCTTATCTTTATTTATAAATACATCAGGTATAATAGAATTTAATTTTTTAGTTATTATTTTTGAAAATCCTAAAATTGATGTCAAAGGAGTTCTAAGTTCATGCGAAATTGTTGATAAAAAATCTGTCTTTAGTTTATCGATTTCTTTTAATCTTTCATTTGATTCTCTTAATTCATTTTCGATTATTTGTCTTTCTACGATTTCATGTTCTAATGCCTTAGTTTCACGCAAATCTTGAGCCACAAGTAAAATACCTAAAAGATCGTCATTTCCATCTTTTAATATCGATATCGTTGCATGAACCGGTACAAGTTTATTGAGATTTTCTGCTTTGAAGTGTATTTCAAAAGAATTACTATAAAATAACATCCTAAATTTTTTTATATCTCTAAATTCTTTGTATAATATGTTTTCTTCAAGAACTAGAGGCATAATCAATTTATTTACAAGTTGATCATTACTAACTTCTAATACTTCTTCAGCCTTTTTATTTACTCTGAGCATCTTTCCGTCTAAGTCTAACACAATAACCATATCTTTTACCTCAGATAGAATTTCTTCAAAGGCAAGGGAAAGAGTTATTTTTTCAGGTCCCAGCCTAACTGCCGAATACCAAATGCCAAAAGTCCATACAATATAGAATAAGGGAAAATACAAAGATAATTTTGAAATATCAAATTTAATTATAATAGAAAATAAGATTAAAGGAATATATGTCATAAAGAATGTAATAGTGATTAAAAAAAACTGGCCTTTTTCCCTATATGCTGTTAATTTTTTAGACCATTGATAAACCCCTATAATCTCTAACCCTGTTACAACTAAAAATAAAACATTAAATATATCGTACAATATATTTAATGAGGTTTCTTTATCAATGGATATTATATTGTCATAATATTCGAAAAAAGATAAAATTTTCATTCCAAAAACTAATAAACAAAATACAACTGGTTGAAAATACACAATCAATTTAATAATTTTACTTCTCGACGATCGAATATCCTCAAATACTTCGTGGATAAATATAGCATCAATAATTAATATGAAGGTATAGATTCCATACCAAGGTTGATTATGCGAGTATAGATAAAGCACCCGTTCAAACGTACACAAAAATATTAGAATAATAAATAAAAAGCATTTATTGTTCAAACTATTGCCATCATTTAAAAAATAAGTTTTTAATGCAAAATACAAATAGGCTATAGCAACTATAACAAAAACATGAGGTATTATATACATAATTTATACCTCTACGGTATTTTTTACCATCCTGCATATTAATTCATTTAGTTCGTACTGTCTAAAAGGCTTGTTTATAATCGCTGCAAGTCCTATCTGCCCAAATTCTTCAAGATATAGTGCGTCTTCTACAGAAGACACCATAACAATCATCTTTTTCGCAATATTTGAATCGTGGCACTTCTCCATAATATAGGATCTTAATGCATCATTTGTAATATTTCCAATAATAATTAATTTATATTTTTCGAGTCTTAAGTCTAATTCATTAATAAATTCATTTAAATTATTAATTAAAACTGTATTAATACCCCAGCTTCCCAATAGTTCCTCAAATGCAATCCTATATGTCTCACTTCCCTCAAGTATTAAGACATCTGTATCTTCAAATCTATTGAAATAAGAAACATAATCAGTTTCATTCTTGTTTGGTGTTTTAAAGGGTAATGTAAAATAGAAGATGCTTCCTTCATTTTCTTTACTTTTTATATTTAGTACCCCATTTAACATTGTAATTATCTGTTGCGAAACACATAGACCTAATTTCAGAGAATCTTGATCATTTGTGTTTGTGAAAAGAGAATAATCATTATTTAAAATCTGTTCAATTTTTTGTGCATTTAATCCTTTACCAGTGTCACTGATAAAGAATTTAATATTAACTAAATCATCATCTTGTGATTGATTTTCAACAAAGACTGTTATCTCACCAAAGTCAGTATTATTTATAGCATTATCAATTAGATTAATCAATATTCTCTCAAGACAGACTTTATTACCAATTAAAATAAGTGGAACATTTGGTCTTATATGGCATATCAGATTAATACTTTTATTTTTTGCAAGATCTTTATATAAAAGTACGATATTTTCAACAGTATCATAAACATCAAATTCTGTAAATTCTAATTTTATTTTTTTACCAATAAATCCACTAAAATCAATTACGTTATTAATATTATGAAGTATTTTGTTGCTAAAGGATCGAATCCTTTTTAGTTCTTCTTCACGCCGACTTGTATTCATATTCTCAGAAACTAATAAATAAATAGTTCTTAATATCTCATTCATTGATAACTTAGTGGCATTAGATACTTTATACAAAATCTCAGTTTTAAAATTTGCATATTCAATAGCCTCTTTCCTGGCTTCTTCAAGCTCAAGTTCAAATATTTTCTTATCTGTAATATCATACTCTATTGAGATGTATCTTATAATATTGCTATTTTGATTCTTTATAGGTGCAATGGATGCCAGTGCCCAATATTGCTCACCATTTTTCTTTTTATTCCAGAACTCACCATTCCATGTTCTACCACTTCGGATTTCTAGCCATATTTGCCTATACAAATCAGTATCCATTTTTCTATACCTTAAAATCTTTGCATTTTTACCAATAATCTCATCTAAGGTATAATCAGTAAATCTTGTAACCTCAGAATTAGCATACTCGATAATTCCATTTACGTCAGTAATAATTATCATACACGGACATTGTACAATACCTTCAGAAAGTGCTTTAACTTTTTCAGTATCTTCTTTAATTTTAGTTAAATCAGAAAGGCTTATCATATATTTATTTTCTAAATCATCAAATTTATTTTTTATTTCTTTTAATTCGTCACACTCTTGTTCTAGATCAGTATTCCTTATTCTTTGATTTCTTAATGTAAAGCTGATACCGATTGCAATTGCAAAATATGTGACACTTAGCATTAGAACATCATTCATACTAGATGTACCAGTAAACCTACTAAAAGCAATTAAAAAACCAGCAAATGCTGTAATTAAACCAAATTTCAACCCAGCAGATGCTGTTACTAAAATTACTAATATTGAACCTATTATTCCACTAGTCATATTTGAAACATAAAAAGTTGACACTGGCAATATAATGCAACACAGAATAGTTAGCCATATTTGCTTTTTCATTTGTGACCTCCAAAGCATTAAATTTTAAAAATGTCTTCATCTTCTGGTTCATTAGAATTTGAAAAATCGTAAACATTATCATCTTCTTCTGCTTCGTCCTCATCAAAGTCTATTTCAAAATCCCCTGTCTGAGCCATGTTCTCTGTTCTTCTCGCTCTAATTGCTGCCAACTCAGCTCTATCAGTTGTTATTATATCTCTTTCTTCAGAAGATGACTGAAATTCAATAGCAATGTGGTTATTAGCAGCATAGAAAAGTCCATGACCTCGTTTAAAGGTAGTAACCTTAGCCATTTCTTCTTCCGACAATTTTAATACTTTTTTTAGAACTTCTGCATCTTCTTCTTCAAGCTGAAGTACCATTTTCATTTTAGCATTATTTATTATACCTTTACCATACTTACCACCCTCTAAAGCCATAAAGTCATTTATATCTTGAGTAGCAGCAACAGCTGACCCACCATAACCTCTGATTATTTTAAATATTTCAAGAATAAAACCCGCAGTTTGTCTATTACCTGTACTTCCTATTAGATTCCATGCTTCATCTACAATGATTATTTTCTTTTGTGTTCTGTCTTCTTTGATTTTATCCCAAAATAAATCAACAACAATAAACATTCCAATTGCAATAAGATCTTCTTTTAAATCACTTATATCTGCAACAATATATTTATTATTTAAATCAATATTAGTATGCTGATTAAATGATTTCGTAGAACCATGTACTAGTCTTTTTAGGATTAGTGCCAATCTTTCTGTTCTAGAATCATTTTCTAGAATATTGTATAAATCACCAAGGACAGGCATTTCTTTAAAGTTTCTTTCTCCCGTAATAGAATCTGGTGGATCATCACTATATATTGATTCATTATCAAAAGTTATACCTTTTAATCTATATACTTCAATTAATTTGTCATCAAGATATTGTTTTTCTTCTACAGTCATTTCGAGGAAAACTAATGAAAAGAATACATGTAATTTCTGTATTTTAGATAGCATTAAACTCAGCTGTGATGAATCTTGCTGACCTTCTAGCCCTTCATAACTATCCGTTTCTAAAGAAGATTTACGTATTTCCATGATATTTATACAATCATTCACCCCAGGTGCAATTCTCACGAATTGTCCCCCAACTGATAAACATGATTTCTTAAATTCATGTCCTTTTAGAGGAGCAATAATCATAACTGAAATACCTTGTAGTCTATTTCTCATCGCTAATAGTTGCAATAGGAAGGTTTTGCCGGCACCAGAAGTTCCCAATATAACCATGTTTGCATTTTTATATATGCTTGTATTAAATATATCAACTATAACCAATGAACGGTTATGCTCATTAATACCAAAAAAAATGCCATCATTATCACAGAATTCCGAACTAACAAACGGATATGTGCTTGCAATGCCTGATGTTAATGCATTCCTTTTCGTTGATTTTTTTAGTTCAGGTGCTAACTGATGAATAGGAAGACAAGATAAATATCCTGCTTCATGTCTAAAATCGGCACGTCTTGTCATTATATCCATTGAACTGATCCTACTTTCGACACCTTTAATTTTTTCATCAAGCAGTTCTTTTGATGGTGCATAAACCGAGACTAAAACATAAAGATAATATGGATCTTCACTTTCTAATTGCATTTGCGCTCTCATATATCTTGCATGCCCTAATGATGTATCAATTATATCGATATCGCTTTGATTAGCCCCTGTGCTTTTCCTCTTTGCTCCAGTTGATCCAATCATATATGTCAATTCTTTTATGATTTTGGCCTTATCTAGGGGTTCATAATAAATATTTACTTCAACACCTTCGTCATAATTTATGATTCCAGATAACCATCCTGCAATTCTTTCATATGGATATCCAACAATAAGTAAAGTTGAAACATACATGCCGTCTATAAGAATACAATCACTAAGCCTTGCATCAACAGAAGATGGGCATATTAAATCTATTAAATTAATAATTCCCTGCTTAATATAATCAGTATTTTCAGCACTAGGATTATTTAAATCGCCATTTGAAGCCAATTGTTCTTTTCCTCCAGTTGATAAATCTACTGGTTTCTTTGGTTGTGCTTTTTTAAATCTCGAAAAAAGGCTCATTCTTCGTCATCTCCTTCTTTTTCGAGTTGAGAATTTAAGAAAGTTCCTGTCAAACTCATTAATTTACCAGCAAATTTTTGTAGTTCACAAGTTCTTCTATTTAAATAAGTATATAGCACATTAGCAACAGATTCAGTATCTGAAATATCGTCAGACTTCATTACCACATCTATTCAAAAACTCCCTTATCATAATAGATTTCTCAATTAATTGTTTCTCAACATCATGAAACTCGATAGTTTTAGCTGCAAAAGGCGGCTCATATGGAAATGATAGAAAAAACTTTCGGGATATCGCACTTCTTGAGCCATAAGATAAAGACAGAACAAGTTTTATATAGCCCTGTAGCATCTTCTTGACATTTTCATTTCTTTCCGTTTTATAAAAAGCTTTTATTCGCTTAATATGAGGATCAACATCAGCTCTTTTACATTGAACTGAAATTTGCATAGGAAACCTACAGGCTTTTAAAAATGATCTGTAGTTATAGATTAAATATCGCCTATCAGTTTTCGACTTAAGCCAAAAATTAACAGGTATTACTTCCACAATTCTTACATAAGTACCATTTTTAAGGCATATTATACCATTTCGGATTTCTTTTACAGAAACTAATTCTTTACTGTTAATCTTTGTTGTTCCTGCATTGTAGCATCTTCAATGCCTTCTAAGATACCGAAACCCAAGCTATCAAGAAATCCCATAACATTCCCCCCTTTTTATACTATGGTATTCTACAAAAACTATCTTTCATATGAATAACACTTTGCACTAGTTAAGAACTTATATATATACTTTAAGAAATCCGGCAATGTATCTGATCCAACACCAACTAAAGCAAAAATTGTAGGAGGTATGACAATTATAATAAATGTCATTATTTTAATATCTAAATTAAAAGATAACACCCAAAAATTAATAAAAATCATTGGGAGAAACCATCCAATTGCCAAATATAATGACTGTATCTCGATTATTCCAAGAATCTTACCATTATCAGTAAAGTTATGAGGAATGATATAGACATCCTCACCGCCTTCTGTCGCCATAATATTCACACCACCTTTTAAGTGTATTATACTATACTCAAAAAAGAGTAATATCTTACTTTAATTATGTAATATACTACTCTTCTTTCTTAAAATTTATTTATACAATACCTGCATTATTGACCACTGGTGCCTGAACTATCTGAGGTAAAATTACTTAAGTAAGCAAGTATATATGTAATCGAATTCAATACGAACCATCCAACAATAGAATCTTTAATTATCTTATTACCTAATTCTATTTTATCTTGTTTTCCCATTGACAACTTCTTCATAAATACGCCTGTTCCAACACCAACTGCAGCTAAAGCACCTGATATTGCGATCATTTGCCCTTTAACATCGTTTATCATGCCCGTCGCAGCATCGAAGATATTTCTATAGTTACCGTCAGCATATGATAGATTAGACAAAAGAGGCATAACAAACAATGAGTATATTATAATAAGAACACCTCTGTAGCAATACCCAGCTTTATACGTACCAAGCAACCAAAAATTATTGACCTTTGTAAGCAAATTCTTTACTTTTTCCATAATTAAAACCTCCTTTAGATTTTAATAAATCAGAAATACTATAGCATTACAAGTACTTATCTTTTGAGTAATCTTCCCCCCTTCTTTTTAATATAATACCTTTTTCTTGTACTTTTCTCAACAAGTTTATTATTTGAAATATCTTCTGTATAATTTATTAAGCTTTTATTTTCAACATTATCATTATATGTACTGTCTTGGTAAGCGGTATTATCTTGTAAAAGCAAGTCTTGGTCTTGATACGCAAGATTGTCATCTTGCAAAATAGAGTCCTGGTTTTGATAATTCATATTGACGTCAGTATTTACGCTTTGTAAATTGTTTTGTAAAACTTCCTCGTCAAATGTAACTTTTTCTTTAATATCAATTACTTCTTTTGGTTTATTAGATATCTTTTCTTTTTTACTTATATTTTCCTCTGTAACTATCTTTCTCTTACTTTTAATTGCTTTTTTAATGGTATCGCTAAAATATGGTTGTAAATGTACAATTGTCGGTTCGATTATCTTGTAGCCATCACTTAGAAAACAAACTCCAGTAAAGACGTCCAAGTGTTGAGTTAGTATCGATTCATCAAAAGTAAATTCTTTTTGTACATTGATGTTTATACTTTCCGAAATACTTGCTTTATCTGATGTTAATGAACCTAAAATTCCACTTCTTTTTACATCTCCAGAACTTTCACTAATACTTCTGCTTGCTTTTTCTTTATCTTCTTTACCAAGCTGTTTTTGAGCTTCTTCTACAGTAAATGAATCGTCTGTCCTAAGCCATATTTTATTTATTAAATTCTGTGTAACGGTTCTAACAATGTCTCTATCTTTCAGGGTATTAATTAACGAAGTATAACTTTGTGTAGCAACGATACTTACACACTTAGGCTCTCTGCTCTGAGCATAAAATTCAGCATCTGTTGATGTTACAAATTCCTGGTACTCATCACTGATCATAAACACAGGTCTATTCTTGTTTGCACCGGGTCTTATTAATCTTGACATAACTTCTGTCTGAAAATCAAGTTTCATATATGCAGCAATAGTCTTTGCTAAGTTTCTATATTGAGCAACATTCATCTTCAAAATAACTATCTTTCCTCTGTCAACAACATCTTTAAATCCAAGAAAGTTTAATTCTTCGACTGGAGCACAAAAAGTTCTTTTTACATCAGGGTCAGTATAGAAAAATTGTGTCATCTGTGTTACAACTGACTGAATAATTGATAATGTTTGTTCAGCTAGGTTTATATATTCATGTTCGAAATAGTCTCTTGCAGTATCAAACAGTTCTAATTCCTCCTGTGTCATGATGTCTTGATCTTCAACCAATATAGTAATTTTATTTACTAAATAGCTTTTGTTATTAACTAATTTATTTATTTCATCAAAAGATACATAATTATCATTGTAAAGCCTACAGAGTTTGATACATTCAGCAATCAATAATTCAGCTTTATCTAACCAATATCCATCAGTAGCACCCTTTGGTGAAAACATTCCTAAGATAGTTTTTATTCTGTTTGCAAGAACCAAAGGCTTTAAATCGAGTTTATGCATTGGGTTATATTTGTATTTTCCATTTAATTCTATAATTATGATATCATCAAGTCTGTTAACCTCTTTTGCAAATTCTAAGACTTGCGCATAAAAATTTCCTTTTACATCTAAAATTAACATGCCAGGTTTCATATAGGGGTCATAGCTTTTCATAAACATTATTTGTTTAGCAAATGAATACATTGCTGCTGCTGTTTTACCAGTACCTATTGTACCTGTTATTAGTATGTTTTGATACAAGCCTTTTTCATCAATTATAATCCATTTGGGCTTTTTTACTTTTTTTAAATTAAGTTTGTTATGTTTTAATCCAATAATCAACTGTAATTTATCTTCATCATATGGATATGGAGGAACAATTATTTCATCTTCATCTAATTCATCTACTTTGCTCTCATTTCCTTCAATAAATCTTTTATGTATAATATAGAAAATAATTGCAAAACCAGTAAAACTTATAATTTGATATAATATTAAAAAGCTATTCCATCCTTCAGAATCTTTAATTAAGGGATTTGAACCTTGCATAAGAAATTTCCATCCACTTGCCATATCATTTTGCTGTATCGTCATATGAATGTCCCATGCGAAGTATGCAAAAATTAATATGAATATATATGTACTATACATTATTTTAAAAAATATTTTAGTCCAAGAATAAATCATTTTAATCTCCTTAACTCAAATCCAGTTTGAAATACATATATATCAAGGTTTCCAATCTCTTTGACCTTGTTTAATCTTAAGTTTATCACCTTGCTTTTTAAAGAATAATTTTTTATCAATTAATTCCCATCCTGCGTATAATGTAAGCAAAGCAAGTATTACGAAACTTAATTCTGTATACCAATAGACTGTATCAACATTAAATGGAGAATTTTCAATGCTATTTTTTGCATATAAATATATACATGCAGCTACTGGATATACAATAACCGTAAACCAAAACTCTTGCTTATGTAATATTTTATTAAACTTTTTCATCATTTTATGCTGTTTACTCAAAACAAAATTCCTCCTTTTCAATTCCTATTATACCACTCAAGGAATTGTAAAGTCCAAATTTAGACTTAGATTTAGACAAATTTACTTAATTAATTAAATTAGCAAAATAATAATATAGTTCTCTTCTTTAATTATATCACACTAAATAATATAAAGAGAATAACATTTAATTATTTTTTTTTGCCTGGGATAAAAAAACATTTTCTTTTCCAAAATGAATTATATGTGCTATAATGGCAAAAAAATATCATAACAAAAAGTGAGATAAGATGAATAGGTTGAAAACGAAAATATTACTAATTGGCTTTTACAATGAAAAGGCACTAGGTGTTCAATACCTTGCAAATTCCTTAAATAAAAATAATTACGACTGTTACTTAGTATTCTTTAAAGAGTTCAATAGTGTTAATCC
>CAVYEU010000014.1:0-5847 GCA_963767415.1 uncultured Eubacteriales bacterium | reverse complement strand
TACTTACTCTGTTCGATTAATAAAATAGCTATATTTCTTAGATTACTTCTATTATTTGGTTGAGTTTCCGATGCGACACTAGTTACAGCCCAATGAAGAGGATTTCCATCTTCATCACAAATTTCTTTTCATCTTACGGTTTTCGCTAATCCATAATTTAACTTTTCTAAATTTCTTTCCTGTATTGCAGTTTTTAACGAGTTTATAATCTTTTTTTTGTCTGGCCAAAAATTAAATATCTAACCACATGCTCCTTTGAATCCACCTATTACGTTATTAACTCCTTCCCTTGGAATACTGAATATCCACTCAGTTTTTTTAAATACATAATTAAATAAGGTCACGAAAAAGTTACTTGATTTTTCATCACTATTTCTATTTAGATAAGCCTGATTTAGTTGATTCTGATTGTTTTCCATTCTTTATTCCTACCAATCCATATAATTAATTAAATATACTTGCCGAGGTAATAATTTTTTTAATGAAGCAAGTATTAACATGCACTAACGGTTTCAAAAATGTTATTTTGAAACCTAGTTCAGTATATATAAAATACAAAATGATTATAGTAGATATAATAATTCTAATATTTGTATAATACAAACTATTATTTTTAGGTTTAGCCTTACAAATGGGTTTTAGGATATAAAAATCAAACCATACATCGTGGAATTAGTTAAATATGTTTATTATCTTTTGTAAGAAATACGGCTTTTTATAAATTATCTTTAATACATGTTACTTTCTCTAATATTTTCTTAACTCTAAATTAAACTTCAAGAATTGCTTTTGCATTTATTTCAAATTTCATCATATAAATGCATAACTAGAATATATAAACGTTTACCAAATGTCAACAAGACTGAAGCAGGTAATAAAAATTAATTTAAGCTATTTATTATCATAACTCTTCTATTATCTAATATTTCCATAGTATTTCTGCAAAATTCATATATTCAAAAATTTATATACTTCGATGATGCAGAAAAAATTAGCAGTAAGATAAATTATATACTCGGACAGCAGAACGTAAAAGTTCTACCAAAGAAATAATTTTTTAGGATACTATAACTTATTATCAAGCCTCAAACAAAGTGCGTCTACGCTAAATAATTGAGGAATTTGGGTTATATTAAATAGTATACAACTTTTATAGAAGCCTTGTATTATTTACAATAAGTTGAAAAATTAGACCCAAAAAAGAAGCGGCTTTACGGTTCATTGTCATTCTGTATAGAAAAATCTCAAAATAATCCATTACCGGGCATATTTGCGTATCAATTTTAAGATTGAGTATTATAGTTTTATCTATTTTATCAACTATAAGGCTTGATTCAGTAACCGCATAATTTACTCTGTCATGAATATCAAACTTAGCAAGATCGCTGTTTCTTACTCTAGCTCTGTGAACATCCGATTTGTCAGCAAGTATCAAAGCTGCAGATATTGTGCTAACTGAATTACCAGTGTTCTCATCATGGTACCCAATAGCTAGGGTTATTTCTACAATATCATTAATATCCATTCCCAACTTAGAGAGAATGTTGTATGCAAGGATGGCTCCAGTATGGGGATGATCAGTTCGATTTATTGCATTCCCAATATCATGGAGGAATCCGGCTATTTTTGCAAGTTCAGTCTCACGTTTAGAATATCCCAGTATTTCTAAAATTTCACCGGCTTTTTTTGATACTATTCCTACATGACGGTATGCATGTTCAGTATACCCATTGACAATAAGTTGTCTATCAGCTACTTCAATCAGTGCATTTACTTCAGGATTATTTCTTATATCGTTTAGTGTTATCATTACATTACTCCTTTGAATGTATTTTTTTTATTCTTTAAATCATACTTTAAATTATATTGCTACAAATTTAACATATCTCAATTTCCCTAAAATTTTAACAATTTCAGGGTCTCTTCCGAAAACACTAAATCTTGATATAAAGGGTTTTCAGAGTGTAAGATTAATGCATTTCTTAGCTTGTAGATTCTTTTTAGAGTGACCTCGTTATTGTCGATACTCACTGCAGCAATTTGCCCGTTTTCAATATCAGGTTCTTTCTTGATAAACACAATATCACCATCAAAAATCCGGGCACCGATCATACTATCACCTTTAACTTTTAGACAAAATGAACAGTCATCTTCACAGTACTCATATCCTATAATATTCTCATGTGCAAAGATAGGTTGACCTGCAGCAATATAGCCTAAGATTGGAATAAAATTCTTATTATATGTATGTATTGAGGTCTCATATTTTCCAACATCATCCGATCCAAGTAGCCAGGCTAAATTTACTTTTAATATTTTCTCAAGTTGAGCCAGCGTATCTTTGCTTGGGGTTATTTTAGCATTCTCATAGCGGCAAATGGTTGCTTCGCTTTTATTGATTAGTTGAGCCAGCTGTTTTCTAGTAAATCCAGCTTCCTTCCTTGTTTCTTTGAAGCGTACTGCAAATTTATTAATATTTATCATAAGTTTTACATCCTTTAGCAATTATTACTATTTATTATAATCTATTTTTCAGATTATGCAATACAAGGTGAATTAAAATATTTAATATTGCAAGAAACGCATTTACTGGTCAGTGCCTAAAAAACACAAAAACTGTTAATTATACTTAGGGACTGTCAAGAAATAAAATCGTACATCTGATTCTGAGATAATTTTTTATTTGCCTACGTTGTCGTCAGTTACAATAAAACAATTATTGCGCCTTCCTCCGCCTTGGCAAATAAAAAATTATCTCAGAATCAGATGTACGATTTATTTCTTGACAGTCCCTTAATCATTTATTACAATATTTACAAATATTCCTATCATTATGTTATAATTATGATATGCTAATAAATTTTAACAATATTTATCAATATTTTAGTATTATATAATGTTTATTATATATTTTAATAATATGCAGAATAGGACGGTGAAAGATATGTCTGATATAGCTATTATTGGAATTTCATGCAGGTTTCCTGATGCAGATAATTATAAGAAATTTTGGGCTAATTTATTAAACGGAAGAAATTCTATTAAAGAAATCCCTAAATCCAGATGGGACATCGATGAATACTACTCATCAGATATAGAAAAACCTAATAAGACCATATCCAAATGGTGCGGTACAATCGACAATATAGATAAATTCGATAATCAATTCTTTAACATATCCCCTAAAGAAGTGGCTGCGATGGATCCGCAACAACTGATACTGTTAGAGGAAACATGGCACTGCATAGAAGATTCTAGGGGTACCCTTAAGTGAACTGCAAAATAAAAAAACGTCAGTATATGTAGGCATAATGAATATAGACTATTCACAAGAGACAGCCAAATCAGAAGCTATAGGGAGCTATACCTGCTTGGGCAGCTTTGAAAGTATCCTTGCAAACAGGCTATCATACACATTTAACTTCTGTGGCAAAAGTGAACCAATCAATGCTGCATGTGCATCATCGCTGGTGGCAATACATGAAGCGAAGACATCCCTGCTAATAGGTGAGAGCGACTATGCTATAGTAAGTGGAATAAATCTAAATCTTCATCCACTAAAATATATATCATTCTCAAAAGCTAGAATGCTAAGTCCTACCGGACTATGCAAGACGTTTGACAAAGACGCAGACGGATATGTGCCAGGAGATGGGGTTGGCGTTTTGCTGCTGCAAAAGTTGGATGATGCTCAAAGAGATAGAAATAACATATACGGCGTAATAAAAGGATCTGCGGTGAACCACACAGGCAGATCCTTATCAATCACTTCTCCGAGGGTAGACTCTCAGACAAATGTGATAAAAGCTGCATATGATGATGCAAAGATAAGCAGCGAAACAATTACTTATATAGAAGCACACGGCACCGGAACAAGCCTGGGAGATCCGATAGAAATAGAAGCACTGACAAAGGTATTTAGGAAGGATACTGAAAAAAAGCAGTTTTGTAAAATAGGGTCTGTAAAAACCAATATAGGGCACTTAGAAGGTGCTGCCGGAATAGCGGGAATTATCAAAGTATTGATGATGATGAAGTATAAGAAGATCCCCCCTACTCTCAATGTAAACACTATTAATCCTGTCATTGATTTTAAATCATCACCATTTATTCCTGCCTTAGAATTATGTGACTGGCAAAGAAGTAACAGTACTCCACTTCGTGCAGGAGTTAGTTCATTTGGATTTGGTGGTGTTAACTCTCATATTCTAGTAGAAGAATATGTAGATACTTATGTAGATACTATTGAAGGAAAAAACAACACCAAACATACACAAGAAAATGAAATATTTCTACTCTCTGCAAAATCAGAAGCCAGTTTATTAGAATTAGTAAGCTCTTGGAAAACTTTTGTAAATACTGAAGAATACAAACAGTTAAAGCTACATGATATTTGCAAAACCTTACTTCTTGGCAGAGAAATGTTTGACTACCGACTAGGCACATGTGTAAAAACAAAAAAAGAGATACCAGTTTTTATAAATAATATAGCTGAAAACCAGTTCTTTAAAAAATTAAAACAGAAATTCGTTTTGAGTATACGCAACTTACCTAAAATAGAAAATTCCGATGTTAAGAGGTTATTAAACTTCGATATATTTAAGCATGCTTGGGATAATACTATGCAATGTCTTGATAATATAGGTATAGATCGCAATACTAAAGATTTTGAGAATACTTTAATATATCAATATGTAATCTGCTATTCATATACTATTGCATTATTAGAAATAATAGAGTCTCCTATAATAGTTGCCGCCTCAGGCACTGGAGTATGGGTAGCACTAACTGTATGCAATATGGCAAATATTAATGATATTTTAGCAGTTCTTGCAGGTAAAAAAGAATTAAATGAACTAGAAATCAGTAGCCCATCTATTCCTTTTTATGATTCCTCATCTTGTGAAATAATCGATACATTCCAATTTAATGAAAGTTACGTCAAAGCACTTATGAAAGAACTTGATATACAAAAAGTCCTAAAAGAAAATATGGAAAAAGCAAAAATGCTTAACATAAGCCAGTATACATTTAAAAAATTCATTGAAGAGTGGAATAATGTAACAACAAATTATGGAATTGATATTATAGAAATAATTAATAATAGATCAGAAGATCCAAATTTTCTTAATTCTAAAAAAGAAAGTATTCTGTTAACGTTTGTCATTTTAAGCTCTATTAAAAAACTGGATAAAAAGTGGAATCTAAGTGAAGTAGATACTTTAGAAAGTACTGAGTTTAATGAAATTTTAGATTTAATAGTAGATGAAGTAATGCCTAAAGTTCTCTTAGTGAAGCTTTTAATAAATGATAATCCTGATTATATAAAAGCAGCAACAATTTTTAAGAAAAAGGCAAGAAAGATATTTAAATAAACAAAATCAATATAAATTATTAAGAAAATATAGTAAGAACATTACCCGTATAAAAAACACTTATGAATGGATAAATAAGCTTATATCTACATCAAATATAGATGTGGATAACTTAATTTTATTAGACATCTTTTGTGGAACAGATCAAATCAAATGGGAAGATAACTTATTAAATCTTTGGTTAAAAGGTATCGATATCAAGTGGAAAATCATTCTAAAGAAAGATTATAGGAAATTTTCTTTACCAACATACATGTTCAATAAAGATTTATTTTTATTCTCAAGCCTGAAAAATAAGGAATCGAATGAAACAATAGCAAGCCCGTTATTGGATAAAGATATATCAACTTCTCAAGTAATAAGATTTATCCGACAGCTACCGTCGCTAATACTCTCACCTCTTTCAGGTGGTGAGATAAGCGACGATACACTTCTGGATAACGGTTTCCAAGATTCAGGTGGAGTAAGAACT
>CAVYEU010000013.1:0-24070 GCA_963767415.1 uncultured Eubacteriales bacterium | reverse complement strand
AGTTTTTTAGCGTTTTCTCTGGATACGTTAACCAAAGATGTAACAGTCTCTGTTGATGATATAAATTCTCTCAAGTCCAAGCAGCATTTTCTTCTGTAATTGCTGCAATATTTGTAATTTCAGTAGATACAGTTTGAGTCTGTTTTGTTACATTATCAGATAGTTCTTTAGTTTCTTTTAGTAGATCTGCTGCACCTTTAATCATCTTAAATAATTCAAGGAACTGAATTTGTACTTCTTTACTAACAACAGACTGTTCATTGAATAATACAACTACTTCTTCAGTTGCCTTTGGAATATTAGTAATATCTTCAGTTACTACCTTTATTCTTGTAGCTATCTCATTAGCCTGGCTATTTGCACCCTCTGCAAGTTTTCTGATTTCTTCAGATACAACTGCAAAACCTCTACCAGCTTCACCTGCTCTTGCAGACTCTATTGCAGCATTTAATGCAAGTAGATTGGTTTGATCTGCTATACTTCTAATTACAACAGTAATTTCACCAATCTTCTTAGCCTGCTCTGTCAAGTTCTGCATTGCAGTTTGTATATAATTTGCTCTTATACTTGTAGTATTAATTTTTTCAGTCATTTCTCTAATTTTGGCTTCACCAGCATGTGTTGTTTGAACCATCTCATCAGCACTTACAGCTACATTAGCAACATTTTTTGAAGTTGAAATAGCTTGTTTTGTAGCATTATCTGACGAAGCAGTTATTTTATTTGCATTATTTGCTGTCTCTTGAGTACCTTCAGCAATTTGAGTTATTGCAGAAGTAACTTGACCTATTGACTCATAGTTACTATCAGCAGTTGTTAATATTTCCTTTGAACATTTTGATACTTCTGCAGTATTTTGTGTGATTTGACTTATCATAGTTTTTAAGCTGGATTTAATATTCTGAATTGCCACTGTAAGTTTTCCGATCTCATCCTCTGAATTAGTAGTTAAATCTGCGAATGAGAAGTCTCCTTGAGCTATAGCATTAGCTACTGGTAATATCTTTTTGAAGGGGGCTGTCAAAAATCTTGTAAAGATTAAAATAACAAATGCTGAGACTAATAGAGAAATGATAAATATAATAATCATAGTATTTGCTAATTGACCTGAATAAGCATTAATTTCATCCTCATATTCGCATGCACAAACAATCCAATCCATTGCGTCATAATACTTACACTGAACTATCTTTTCTCTTGGTGCAGGGTCACTTGGGTTTTTCCACGGATAATCTATTTCTCCATTCTTTAGCTTACATAAATCTTGGATGAAATATCTACCAGTAGTATCTTGATCATTATAGATGTTTTGACCTTGTTCTGATGGATGAATAATAAGATTTCCTTTTGAATCTATAACGAATAAATACCCGGTTTTTCCAATTACTACAGAATTGAAGTTAGTTTTCAATGCGTCTTTATTAACTAAGTTATTAAACTCTGATTTGTAAGAAGAAGCACTAATTATCCAATCCCATTGTGGAAAATATATGCAATAGAGTGCCTTTGCCTGTTTTGGTTGAGTAGATCCCGGATCTGCCCACATGTATTCAATATATCCACTTTTATTTTTCGTTTCGGTTTGAATAAAATCATAAGATGAAAGATTAACATTTAATAGAGAAGCATCTGGATGTACCCTAATAGTTCCGGTTGAATCAAGACAATATATGTATCCTGTTTGCCCTATTACTTCACTTAGTAAAATTTTAGTAGCTTCTGCTTTTGCAGCTTCTTGTGTTAATTTACCGCTTGTATAATCCTTATAACAAGCTTGTACTATATCTAAGCTTTGCTCAGCTGCAGCCCTTAAGTAGCTTTGAATTGATGATGCTACCGCTGTGTCAACTTCATTATAAGCAATATTATCAATATTGTTTAGGTTGCTTTTTGACACTGTGTACAATATACTGCTTGACTGAAAATATGCTACAAGAATTAAAGCTACTAAAATCACTATTACAATGGTCAACGTCCCAATTAACATTTTTGAAGCCATACTTAGTTTTTTAAACATTTTAATCCTCCTCTTTTTTTGTTATTTTCCTTTTTTCAAGCATAATAAAGTTCAGCACCACAAATTTTCTTCATTTGAAGCAATAGCTAAAACAAATTTTTACTTATAAAATCTGATAACTTTTCTCTTGCTGTTTTAATTGATTTCTAAAGAAACGACAAAAACTGACAATACTGACAATACTTATAATACTTACAATAGAGTTAGACATAGACTACGAATTACAGATCGAAAGGGTGCTACTAAAAATTGCATGAATATTTCCTCTCAGTTATTTTAGAAAGCTTCTTTCTTTTATTATATTATAACATTTTCTCTCAGGCAATGTTTTTTTTTAACCTTATTTTTCCTTAAATAATTGTATTACGCAGATTTATAGTATATAATAAAATTATAGATTATACATACAGTTGTGAAATTAGTTAAAGGCAAGACATCATGATATTTACGTAAATAATTTAAAACATTGAAAATCAGATTACCTACGCTATGGACAAATTCATATAAGGATCTGAAGATTTACGTTTACATTAACAATTTAAAATGTCATTTTTAATACAATCATAGACTTTATTATCAAAGTTGCTTCCTTTAGAATTAACGCAAGTGCCATCGCCTGAAACTAGCAATTTATTAGGATTACCTAAGATACCTGATTTTGTAGCTGGTTCTACTCTGATTTTGGCAATTTTTTTTCAAAAAGTCACTAATAGCAATAAATCAAAGTCTTAGAAATTATTAAAATAACAAGGGAGGTAACTTCTATGGGGAAAAAACTTATAAAGACCAGTTAAAACATTAGAACAAATTGTTTAGAAGAAATGTCAAGCTTTACTGCAGATCAAAAACAAAAAAAAATGGAATGGAGGAATATAAATGATTTTTAATAGTAATGATCTTAATTCTTCAGAAAAACAGATAGTTATATTTAGTCTTGGTGCTGATGAGCTTGGTGCTGATATAATGAATGTTAAGGAAATAGTTAAAATATCAGAGATTACTCCAGTACCAAATGCTCCTGATTATATTGAAGGAGTATGCAACTTAAGGGGCAGAGTGTTACCTATTATTGATGGCAGGACCAAGCTCCATATGGATAAAAAAGAACAAGACGAAAAAAGCAGAGTACTAGTTGCTTATATCAATGGCAAATTAATAGGAATGATAGTTGATAAAGTATCAGAAGTAATTAGAGTAAGTCCTTCTGATATAGAACTACCACCAACTACTATAAAAAATAGCAATGTAGATGGTATAGTGAAACTAAATAATGGTAAGAGGCTAATAATGCTTATTGATATGTTAGTACTACTTGGTATTGACGAAATAGAAGAGTTAGGCGACTTGAGTCACCATCTACCAAATACGATAGGTAATGCTGCTTTGGATATTACTACTATTGAACAAAAAGAAAAGATTCAAGAAGAACAGTTTGTTTCTTTTTTACTCGGGAAAGAGGAATATGCTTTAAACATTATGCAAGTAAAGGAGATTATTATAGTTCCTGATATTGTAAAGGTTCCAAACTGTGAGAATTATGTTGATGGCGTAATATCTTTCAGGAACCGAGTGATTCCTATCTTTGACATGAGAAAATATTTTTGCATGCCAGAAATAGAGGCTAACGATAATACAAGGATTATTGTCGTTGCGATTGGGAAAATCATCGCCGGAATAATGGTTGATAAAGTTTTAGAAGTGATAAGAGTAACAAAGGATATAATACAACCGCCTCCACCGATATTTAACAATACTGCAAAAGATCAATTGAAAGGCATAGCAAAATTAAATAATGGTACAAGGCTTATACTTTTACTGGATACGAGTAAAATAATGGTTACCGATAAAATCAGAAATATTGAAGGGATTGAAATCGAGGACGATGAAGAGAAAAATACAAGTATAGAAAAACAGCTAATAGATGAAGAACAGGTAGTAACATTTAAACTAAATAGTGAAGAATATGCAGTGAAAATAACTGATGTTCAAGAGATAAATAAGATGACTCAGATAACTAAGGTTCCACTTGCTCCTTCCTTCTTTTTGAGGGAATAGTGAATTTGAGAGGAAATGTAATTCCTGCCCTTGATTTAAGAAAACTTTTTAACCTAAACGAAGTAGAAAGAACAGATGATACAAGAATTATGATTGTTAATTTAGATGGTAGAAAAACTGGTATTATTGTTGATTATGTTTCAGAAGTTTTAAAATTTGAAAGAAGTTTCATTGAAGCACCCCCTAAAATACTAAGTGGTAGTGTGAATCGAGAATATATTCAAGGCGTTGGAAAATTAGAAGATGGGAAAAGAATGATTCTTATCTTAGACTTAGAGAAGGTTATGAGCCTTAGTAAACTATTAAATGCTGAAAATGGTAGATGACAGGGGACGGTTCCTTGACACACAACACAACAGATGACAGGGTAGATGACAGGGGACGGGGAGTGACAGGGGACGGTTCCTTGACACACAGCTGTGTGTCAAGGAACCGTCCCCTGTCACTCCCCGTCCCCTGTCATCTACCCTGTCATCTGTTGTAATAATAACTTAATCATCAAGCGTATTAGGAACCGATATATTATTTAATCTTTCCTGCTTTGCAAGTGCTGCTTCGATTTCTATTACAAAATCCAGTTCTCCTTCAATATCACACAACTCTCCATTTTCATTTCTTACAAGATGTCCTATACCAACAAGGTATTCAATAAATGCATTAACTACTTTTCTGTCATACAGATATCCCTCTTCTATCCGACCGTATTGATTTCTTAACGGGTTGTCCCTCATTTCTATATTAGACTTTAATAACAGATCATTTACAGCTTGAAGTGGTGCTTTTCTTGTCTGATACTTTCTACCGCTTGTCATTGCATCATAGCTATCACATACTGATATTACCCTTGTCATATCATCAATTTCATCTTCTATTAGTCCCTTCGGATATCCTTCTCCAGACAAATTCTCATGATGGTTCTCAATAACATGTAATATATCTTTAAACATTGCAACAGCATTAAGTATTGCTGTTCCATCAAGGGTGTGCTTTTTTATCCTATCGAATTCTAGTTTTGTTAAGCTCGCAGGCTTGTTTAATATGTCATCAGGAACACCTATTTTACCTATATCATGGAAATAACCTGCAAGTTGAAGTACATCAAGGTTAGGTTTAGAATATTTAAATGCTATTTTAGCTATTCCAACTGAATATTTTGCAACTCTGTCTGAATGCTTTCTTGTGTATGGGTTTTTAGCATCAACTGCTTTCTTAATGCGTCAACTGTACCCTTATAATGCCTTTTTAGCCCTCATAGCTTTGTGCAGTCAACGTCTTTTGGTTGTGATATTGAGAATAAAGTGATGAGTTGTTTATCATAAGAGCCGCTTGGTTTGCATAGACCTCGAGTAAATTTTTAATACTTTCAAAGTCTCTTCCTCTAATGCTTCCAAAACTGCTGTGATTTAGTTCTAAGTATATGTAACCTAATGATTCTTTTGTCGCGACATTTAAAACAGGAACAATTATTACATCGTCAAATACTTGGATATCTCTAAATTTCCTTGCATTACCAAGTCTTATAGCTAGTTCTGGATTTTTATTTGCATCAAACAAATCACTTTCAGAATAATCAGTAAATTTGCCGCTTCCCTTAACGATCTTTTCCATTTCATTTGAAACATCATCAACCAATATAAAAGCATTTTCACAGTATACAAAGACAACAAGTGTTTTAAAATATCATCTAATAAAACATCAAATGTTTTAAATCCATAAATCTCATGTATAAAACCTAATATTTTCTTAAATCCATCTCTAGTTGTTTTAACAAAATTAAGTGCGTCAATCAATTTAAAAGCTGAAAGCAACATAACTAAAAACTCATCTTCTAGATTTTCTTCAAGTTTTAGTTTATTGCAATATGCTTGAATATTCATACTATTCATAAGCTCAACAGGAAGCCCTTTCGGTTGCCCAGTCAACAAAATAACATATATATCCCTATCAAATTTTCGAGTTGCTCTAAAAATATTTTTGCATCATACCCCGATCCCAATTCATAATCAAGAAGAAGAATATCGCTAATCCCTACATTCTCGGATAAATGATTCAACGCATCTTTAGGACTATTATTACTTCCAAATATAAAACCATAACCTCTTTTTTTGTAAATCATAAAAGTCCTTTTCAAACTATCAAGAAAATCTTGAACATCGTCAACTGCATATATTTTGTAGTCTTTGTGTTCCTTGTTCAACATTTTTTATCTACCTTCTTCTAGTTTCTAATAGGTACTGATATGTAGAATTTTGCACCAACTTTTTTACCATTAATCTCTTCAGAACCTTCACACAGTTTTAAAATTCCGCTAAACTTTCCTTTTATAGTAGTATGTGCCGAGAATAACCCAATTCCGCTGCCTTTATCACCTTTTAATGTATGCATTTTTTTAAAAAAGGGTCTGTTTAATTTGTTCAGGTATTCCGCCACCAAAATCAACTACGTAAAATTGCTAATGATCTATCATTTGTACTCATTGAGATGGTTAAAATAATTTCCTCATTAGTTATCTTCTCTGCTTCATACTCTTGGACAGAATTATTTATCATATCCATAAATACCTGAACGAACTGTCCCAATACACCTTTCATTTTTATTTTATCGGCAGATATTTCATTTTCAATTACTATTTTTAATATTTGTTTTTTCTCTTTAACATAACATTTTTTGGAAAAACTCTATACGTTCTATAAATTCCTGTAATGTAAAGCTTGATGAGTCAAATTTATCATCATCTTTATTAAGCTCCGCCATTTGGCTATTTAGTGATCTTAAAAGTTTAACAACATTCAATAATATTTCGTCTTGTTTATCAATAACCTTAACAACTTCATCAAAATATTCTAATTGGGTCATACGCTCCTCTTCATTGACTATTTTCTCAATATATTTTCTATAATCAGGAACAGTCTGTTTTAAGAAGTTTGAATCCTGCTTTATTGCGCTAAGTAGCGTATTTACAGTATGTGAAAATCCAGCAGCAGCACCACCTAATGTCGCTAGTTTTTCACGTTCAATAAGCCTCTCAGTACTTTCTTTTATCTCGGTTGTATCTTTAAACAATATTATTGTTCCAATTTTCTTAATCGGATCTATTGGAGTTATTTCAATATTAAACCACTTATCAAAATTCGATAATACTATATGCCTTTCAAATTTCAAAGATTTTTTCTTTTGAGTAGCTTTATGTATTATTCGTTTTAATATTTTGGAATCAATCCCAAAAACATTATTATTTTCAAGTATATCAGTTATAGCTTCTTTTCGGTTAAACTTTATAATTGAGCTAAAGGTATTTACAAATGGCTCATTGTATGTTATTATTCTCAATTCATCATCTACAACTATATAACTATCAGATATCCGATTTACAATTGTTTCTGTTGCTATTGGTATTATTTTAAGAAAATCATATTTTGTTATTGCAAGCGAATAACAAATGAACGAAAAAGTGAATGAAATTGGTAAAATATCATATGAAGAGTAAAATTTTAAAAATTTGATATCTGAAACCTTTCCTATTAACCATATTATATTTAATATAATTGGGACTATACTACCTAAAATTACAATTTTTACTTGTTTAGAAAAAAAACCCCTACCATTTAATGCAAAATAAATAAGGTAAAATATTTGCCCAAACATACATAGATAAGACCAAACTGCATGAATGTAGAACCAAATTCCAAATGAATACTGCATGCTAGAAACATAATCTTTATAAAATAAATGATGATACTCATTCGTCCACAATAATATATTTGTGATAATTGGTATTAAAAATAACAAAAATAATTTATAATTAAATGCTAGATCCTGTTTGACGAAAGCTATGCCAATGAGAAGAGAAAATACAGGCCAAAATGATGATCCAAGAAAGATTATGTACACAAAATATATTGTATCATAATTTAAAAACAATTTACTAATCACCAATAAAATATATCCAATATTACAAGTAATCATAAATATAATACTATAAAGAAAGAAATAATGTATTTGCTTTTTATTTCTCACTTTTAAAATTTGGATTCCAAGAATTACTAATGAGATAACTGAAATACAGTTAAGTACTACATAAATTATATCTGCAATCAATATTGAAGCTCCTTTCCTAAATTATTTTTGCAAAACTCTTTTATAGTTGGATATAAATATAGATCCTTAACTAAAATATTTAGTCCCTTTTTAGATGCTTCTAAAACTAATTTCATTATTAGAAGTGAATCTCCACCGATTTCAAATAAATTATCATTTATACTTATGTTATCTCTTTCGAATACACTACTCCATACTTCAAACAATTTCTTTTCTAAATTATTGTTTGGTTTCTCGAAAGTATCGTATTCAGATATGTTTATTGAAGTAGTTAGTAAATCAGCCTTGTCTACCTTACCATTCCGATTTAGTTTTATATGTTCTACTTGAACAAAATATTTTGGCACCATATATCCAGGTAATAATTCTTTTAAATATGATTTTAGCTTACTAATACTAATTAATTCATTAGCTGTAAAGTAAGCAACTAAATCTTTTTGTTCTTTAGATATTACTTTTAGCACTACTACACACTGCTTAATTTTATCATATTTTAATAAATTGTTTTCAATCTCTTCCAATTCAATTCTATAGCCTCTTACCTTTACTTGATTGTCTTTTCTTCCCAAATAACTAATATTCCCGTCATAATTCCACTTACCAATATCTCCAGTTTTATACATTTTGAGATTCTGATTTGTTATATAATCATTTAAGTATCTATTTGATGTCAGTTCTTCATTGTTAATATATCCCCTTCCAACACTATCTCCTGCAATATAAATTTCTCCAGGTATACCAACAGGCTGAACTTTTAAATGCTCATCTAATATATAAATTTTCGTATTTGATATCGGCTTTCCAATATAGGGATCAGAGTTAATATCCATTTTTCTATCTAATGTATAAGTAGTAACTACGTGGGTTTCAGCTGGTCCATAATGATTATGAAGCAATATATCAGAATTTTTTAAATATGTTTTAAGGCTATGACTAATTGTTAATTTTTCACCAGCAACAATGATATGTTTGACACATTTCGGAATATAATCCAAATAAGATTCATTACTTGAAATAAGTTTAAAATAAGCTGTAGGTAAAAATAGAATGTCTATGCTATTATTCTTAACAAAAGCAAATGTATCTTTCATATTTTTTTTATCTTCATCACTAAGAATATATAACGTTCCACCAGCTAATATAGTAGAAAATATTTCTTGAAAACAAACATCAAAACTCATTGAAGCAAATTGTAACACACTACTCTTAAAGTCTATATTAGTTCTCGAATATTGAAAACTTATTAGATTGTTTATATTTTTGTGTTCAATCATTACACCTTTTTGATTGCCTGTAGATCCAGATGTATAAATTACATATAATAAATCGGTTGAGGTATTAATATTTTCTAAATTTGTTCCATCAATTAATGATAATCCATCGTCTATTAAAATATATTTTCCATCAAACAAAAATTCTTCATTTGCCTTATTATTAATCAATAAATTTTTTATTTTACAATTTTCTAGCATATACTTTTTTCTACTGTTTGGAAGTTCATGGTCTATTGGCAAGTATGCTCCCCCAGCCTTCAAAATTCCCAATACTCCTATTATCAGATCAAATGAGCGCTCAACCATTATGCCAACTACCATATCACGCTTCACTCCGTTAGTCCTTAGCACTCTTGCCAACTGATTTGCTTTTGTATTTAACTCTCTATATGTCAAATACTTATTTTCAAATACTATAGCTTTTTCCTCCGGTATTTTTTCAACTTGCTCAGCAAATAATTCATGAATAGTTTTTTCTATTGGATAATCCGTTTTTGTTTTATTAAAATTGTAGATTATTTCCTCTTTTTCATTCTCATTTAATAATTTAATTTCTGATATTAAATTTTCGTGATTTTCTGAAATATCTTCCAATATATTTAAAAAATGGTCTTTTAATCTTTCTATTGTTTCTATCTTAAATAAATTTACACAATATTCTATTTCAAACTCTATTTCATCATCCTTTTCTACAGCATAAATAGTGATGTCAAACGTAGATCTATTATTGTGAAGTTTACATATATCGATATTAAGATTATTTATCTTCATTTCCGGTTTGTCCATATTCTGTAGAGTAAACATTACATCGAATAATGGGTTTCTACTCATATCCCTGGATAGGTTAAGTTTTTCTAATAAATGCTCATACTGATAATCTTGGTTCTCTAATCCATTTAGTATAATTTCTTTTACTCCGTTTAAATAATCGCTAAATTTAATCTTTCCTGAAGGCTTTGTCCTTATCGGAAGTGTATTTATAAACATACCCACAACGTTATTTAAATCGGCATGCCTTCTCCCTGCAACCGGTATTCCTACCACAATATCTTCCTGATCTGTATACCTGTAAAGTAAAATATTATAAGCTGCAAATAAGACCATAAACAATGTTGTTTGAGTTTTCATACACACTTCTTTTAATTTTTTTACAGCGTTTCTATCTAATTTAAAATATTTCTTACTTCCATCAAAACTTTTAGATACCGGTCTAATATAATCAGTGTATATATTTAAAACAGGAATTTCTCCTTCAAACTGAGATATCCAATATTTTTCTTGAACTTGCATCTCTTTTGTTTGCAGAAGTTTGTTTTGCCAATTAGCAAAATCTTTGTATTGTATTGTCACAGGATCTAATTGTCTTCCAGCATATAGTGCCAGTAATTCACTAATCAATATACTAAACGATGTTCCATCAACTATTATGTGATGTATATCTAAAAAAAGTATGTATTTTTCATCTGTTCGTTCAATTATTTGTACTCTTAACAATTTAGGCTTGGATAAATCAAAAGGCTTTATAAAGTCTCTAAAAAGTTTTGTAATATTCTCATTTGATTTATAGAATGATACTGTAAATTCAACACTATCAAAAATTTTCTGAACAACTTCTCCTTTTACTATTTCAAAACCGGTTCTTAAAGATTCATGTCTTTTTATCAGTTCTTTAAATGCATTTTTTAGTTTTATTTTATCCAAATTACCTTCTAAGGAAATTGCTATGCTTTCATTATAATTTGTTACTTCTTTATCTATTTGATTTAGGATAAACATTCTTTTTTGTGATGAAGATAATTCATAGTATTCTTTTTTATTAACCGACAATATTGGATAAGGTATAGTTATATCTTTATTTGAAATTAGACTTGACAACATCTCTACTGTACTATTTGTAAATAAATCATATAATCTAATTTTCACTCCAAGATCATTATATATCTGGCTAATAATATTAACTGCTTTTAGAGAATCCCCTCCAATTTTAAATAAATCATCTTCTATTCCTATCCCACTAATTTTTAATACTTTCTCAAAAATGTTTATTAACCTACCTTCCAGACCTGCTATAGGTACTTTTGCCTGTGCCAGACTTACTGAATCTTGTCTGATTTCTCCTTCATTTATCTGTAAATTCTTTATACCATGCCTGTCTTTTTCTTTGAATTCATTAATATCTTTTATATGTATATCTGATATCTTTTTATCTGGGCTTTTAATTACTTCTTTTATTATTTGTTGAAAGTGATCTGAAAATTTTTGCATACTACTTTTTGTAAAGATATCAGTATTGTATTCAAGCTGACAATTAAATCCATCTTCATATAATAAAATATCGAGTTTGAAATCTATAGTAGATATCGGCTTTTTTATTGGATAACACTTGAAACTGAGATCAGAAGATACGTATTTTTTCGTCAGCATATCAGTATTTAGCTCATTATGAAATACTATAGCTGTATCAAATAAAGGATTTCTTGAAGAATCAAAATTTACTCTTGTATCCTCTACTATTTTTTCAAATGGATATTCCTGATTTTGATAAGCCAAAATCATATTTTGAGCATACGATTTTAATGTTTGCACATAATTGTCTGAAATGTTTAGTTTATTTCTAATTGGCAAAAAATTCAAAAAATTACCAACCATATTTTCAGTACCATTATAATTTCTTCCTGCAGTTACAGATCCTATGATAAATTCATCTTGGTCAGTATATTTATTAAGCAGTATTGAATATATAACAAATATTGCAACATTCAGATTTATATTTTTTACAATTCTTTTTAGATTATTAATATTTTTTTTTGATATTTTAAATTCTATAATATCACCATTAAAAGTTTGTCTTTCAGGTCTTTTAAAATCTAAAGGCATATCTAATACTGGTATATTATCTTTAAATATCTCATTCCAATATTTCTTTTGTTCTATTAAAAAATTATAATTGCGCGCTTCAAAATATGAAAAATCTTTATACTGCAATGTTAAAGGTTCTAATCTTTCTCCTCTGTACAATTGAATTAATTCGTTAAACAATATATTCATGGACATTCCATCAAATATTATATGGTGTATATCCATAAACATTAAATATGTATTTCTACTTTTTTTAACCACTTTTACTCGTAATAGTAGTGGCTCATCAAGTTTAAATATTTTTATAAATTTATGAATCTCTGTTTCTATATCTATTACCAAATCTTCTACATACTCAATTTTAAAAATTATGTCATTATTTACCTTTTGCCTTGGTATTCCATCTATTAATTCAAATGATGTTCTAAGAGATTCATGTCTCAAAACTAGCACTTCAAAAGCTTTTTCCAGTCTGCTTATATCAAGATTACCTTCTATTATTGTTGCAAAAGAAATATTATAGTTTGTTGTATTTCCTTTTTCACTTAATATGTACATTCTCTTTTGTGAAGATGATAATTCATAGTATTCTTTTTTATCTGTAGGTTTTATATGTATAGGTTCTCTTATCTTCAAATATGATATTCTTTCAACAAGCTTTTTTATTGTACCTGCTTCAAATAAATGTTTTTGAGTTAATTTAATATTAAATTCTTTATGGATTTTAACCAATAAATTTATTGCTTTTAATGAATCTCCTCCTAATTCGAAAAAGTCGCTTGATATTCCTATATTTTCAACATTCAATACTGTCTCGTATATTTTTACTAAATTATCTTCTAATTTATTTCTAGGAGCTTCATATTCATCTACTGTCCGTCTTAAACTTTCACTTAATAATAACTTTGTTATTTCTTTCCCCGTAAGCGCTTTTAAAGGTAAAATATACTCTGAATACTTTGTTTTTTCTAAGATTTCTGTATTCATATTTAATTCTGCGATCCTCAAATTTGATTGTAAATTTTCTTCAAGCCCTGATATATCATATTTTTTGTTTAAGTCAAAATCATATTTATCATTAATTGACTTTCCCTGATCGCAAGCATTATCATATTTTTCATTATAATAAAACTCTATATGGTCAATATATTCAGGCAAATCATTAACTACAATATTGTATAATATATGATCTTTATCTTTTTTTAGTAATCTTCCAGTTTGTTGACTCAAAAAAATCATAAATAAGTTTATTCTTTTCTGAAAAAACATATTTTGCAGTTATTTCTAAGCTCTCTTTTTCTTGCATAAACTTTCTTATACCACATAAAATAACATTCTCTACTTTTTTTCCCAAAATTCTACAACTTAACAATAACGTGTCAATAAATATTTTTTTATCTTCTTCTATTAAAATTACTAACCCTACTATTCCATAATCTCCAAATCTGTCTATAGCTTCAATTACAAAACATTTTGTATTTAAATCTTTCATAAGTCCCAATATTTGTTCTTCTGTTCTTCTTATTGTGCTTAAATTAAATTGGTTAGTCCTATATGTTAATTGAGCAGCTCTTTCCATCTCAAATAAATTAATTAATCTCATACTTACTTTTAAATTTAAGTTTCTCAAAAAATCATCAAATGATATATGTATATTTTTAAAGTTAGTTCTTTCTTGCTCAGACTTATACATAATATTTCTTAATATATCTTCTTTTGTTACTTTTACTTTATCAAATGCCCATATATGTTTTAAAAAGATTGGTATATAGTCCTCTTCGTTCGGCAATTGGAGGGTTAAGACTTGTGGACAATTTTCTACCATTTTTGAACATTCTATAGGATTATCATCAATAAATATAAAACTATCTAATCCTAAGTTAATTTCTTTGGCTATTTCCTTTATATTGTTACTTTTTTCCTGCCAATTAACTTTCCAACATAATATATGTTCTTTTTTTATTATCATATCTGGATTATTCTCAAATACATCTATTACATCTTTTTCATTGTTTTTACTGCATATTGCAAGAATCGTTCCTTCATTATATTTTTCAAGAATAAAACTTTGCAAATCCTTATATGGCTTATCTACCTTAACTCCAGATGCACCAACTTCTCCACATATCCCTCTCCATAAAGTATTATCACAATCTAATACTATAACTTTAAATATTTGTTTTTTAATAGCACATATTTTCCTTGCTATTTCTGTTCCGATTACAGCATAATACTCCTCTGTAAATGGCATATGTCCTTCCATGTCTTTTAATCTATCAAAAACTTCTTTGACACAATAGATTTCGCTCGCATTATGTAAATCAATTGTAAAAATATTTTTACAATTAGAAAATATCTCTTTATATCTTTCATTTAATTCTTGTATTTTAGCGGTAATTACATCGCTTAATCCAATATGACTAGATATAGGAAATATCACTGATATTAAAGGTGTTTGGGCTTTATAGTTTTCTAGTGCTTCTTTTAATTCATTAAATATTTGTTCAAGATTATTTATTTTAATTTCTTCTGTCTGATTGCTATCCCTTATAAAATCTTCAAATCTCACTAATATAATATTTATACCGTATTTATTTTTATTTAAAACGCTCTCTTTGTCTAAAAGGTTCTGAAAAATTTGATTATTTACAACAATATTAATTTTTGTACTAAATCCAAATTTATTGCACCACCAACCAATATAGTCTACCATAGGATTCGCTGTAAAAGTCGCTGATATAATAATTGAAATATTTTCATTCTTATTTTTTAGCTCAATTTCTCCTTCTTGATTCCAAAGTGCACTAATTTCAGTCTTATATAAATAATTGCTATTATTTAATAGATTATTCTCTTCATTAAAACCAACAATTTTTTTATCTGTTTCTATAAGAACATTACCTTCCGCCCCTATAGGTAAGAAATTTAGATATTTATTTAATATATATACTCTTGATGGTCTTATGTTTATTATTTTTTCAATTATATCTAAATTATTTGGAATTCTGCTAAAGTCAATCACTTCTTTTGATTCATCTCTTAATAGCTTGATTTCTTCCAATCTTTTATTAGAATTTCCTGTCGATTCTTTCAATAATATCATAAAACATTCAAAGATTTTTTCTATTTCATTTTCAGTAAATAATTCACAAAGATAATCTATATTTATAATATATTCATTTTTTTCTTCCCAATCATTTATCGACCATATTAACTGTTCAACTTGTGAATCCCTGTAGTGTAACCAGCTCTTATATTCTTTTATATTTGATTTAATATCAAGCTTAGCATTTTGATATGAAACAAAAATATCATGAATGTTTTTGTTGAGTTTATGTTTTTCTCTAAAATCCTTCTGTATCAAATCATGCGAATATTTTTGATAATTAAAACATTCATCCATTTCTTTAGATACTTTTTCTACGTATTTGGAAAATGATATATCAGTTTCAATGTATAACCTAAACGGAATTATCCCTGCAAACATTCCGAAAGTTACTTTTTCTTTTATATTTGATCTGTTTAAGATTGGTAAGCCAATTACGATGTCTTCTTTAGAAGACATTTTATTCACATATAAAATCATTATTGCTGTAAACAATTTAGAAATTGATATTTTTGATTTAAGACAGTAATCATCAATGTCTCTTGCTAATTCTCCTGCAATCACGAATGTCTTCCTTTGTGACTTTATGCTTGAAAACTTCTTAGGGCGTTCCTTAATATAGTTGCACTGAGGAACAGTTTGAAATTTCTCTTGCCAAAATTGCTTACTTTTTACGAATTTGTCTGTATATTTGTATTCATCTTCACCTATTACGTAATCTATATATGAAGGTTTTTGATTTATATATACAATTTCATTATTTTGTAATTTATAATATATATCAATTACTTGATATATAATTAAATTTATGCACCAAATATCTGCTATAAGGTGATGTACCTTTATATAAAATCTGTATTCATTAGATGAAATCTTGATTAATGCAAAGTAATATAAATCATTGTCAATTAAATTTAATGGCTCTATTGATTTTTTCTTTTCCCATTCATAAAAATCATTTAACTGATAAGAGCTAAAATCATAAAAATCTATTTTTTTGTATTCATAATCTACAACATATTGCTTGGGTGTTTCATCTTCATCAATAATATGGAGTCTTATACCATCATTTTTTTCAATAAATAAATTAATGGCTCTCTCAAATAAGTTATTATTTATAGTATCTTCAATTTTCAAAGTAACTGCAATGTTCGCTATACTTGTTTCAGGGTACAGAGTTTGCATCTTCCAAACTGATTTCTGAGAATGACTTAATGGATAATAGACAGTATGATAGTCACTGTTTGCAATAAGTAATCCCTTGTAATTGGCAAGACCATCATGATTCATAAGTATACGACCTATTTTGCCATAATATTTTAAACTATCTAAAACAATATAGCTTTTCAAAGCGTTATGTTCAAAGCATATGTAGCACTTTTCCTTAAAATATCTCCCATAAAATTCAATAAGCCTAGGAATTAACGCTTTAACAATATTTTCTATTTGTATATTATTTTCAACAAATACCCTGCACATTGACCCAATTATATTATTTATATTAGTTTCATCAGAGAAACACTCAGCTACAGCATATGCTACTATATTTTCTTGGTTATAAATATAATATAAGCTTCTCTTTGCAAAAAGACCATTAGTATCATATACTTGAGCCAACAATGTTAATTCAAATTTCTCTTTTTTATAATCATAAGCTTCAATATCTTGTTTACTTAATTTTCTTTCACAAAATTCAATAAACCTATCTAAATTATTTGCTTTTTTGCAAATATAAGCTTCGTCTTCCATATAATCACTATTATTGTTAATACTTAGCTCATAACAAATAAGAGTATCAAGTACAAACTTTTCTTTCGAATTTATAAATCTATTTATACTCAAAGGTTCTTCTTTATTCAATTCAAAATCTGATGTAATATATTGAATAGCATATTTCAGATAAGAATTACTTAGTAAGTAATCATAAATATTAATTTTCATTCTATCGTTTGCTTTAACATTAAGTATTGAATCTGAAGTAGATATCAAATCTTCAATCAAAAATGTATTGTTATAGAGCCTTAAAACTGAGCCAATATTTAAGAGCCTATTATTCTTGATCTGTACAAAACTTGATGATAAAAGTGGGTTATTAATTTTTTTAAAATTTTTAACAACTTCTAGAAATTCCTCCTTATCAAATTTTTTTGAAATTAGACTCATTTCTTGTGAAGCATTGTAAAAGCTTAATAATTCATAATTATCAAAAAAACAAATATTCTTTAGTTCAGCATTTGTTCTTTCAAATATGTAATTAAATAGAAAACTCGCAGCATTATGATCAATCTCCTTAAAGAACAGTCCATAGACAAATAATCCATCATCTTGTTGCCAGCAATGCTTTACTAGCATATCTATATAAAAACTATCTGTCTCATTAAGCATTAACCTAACCTTATTTTTTTCTTCTCCTGAGTAAAGAATCTTTTCGCTGCATATAAAAGAAAGACCTTTTGTACTGATATCAGTAATTTTAAAGATCCTTTCATCTCCTGAAAATGATACGCATATGTTTTCATCTTCACATGTTTTGTATCTGTTTAGGTGTCTTTTAAAAGAAGTCTTTACAACCTGAGGCTTACTCAAAATATAAGAACTTGGTAATCTCTCAATAATTTTTGATTTAAAAACAAACAATACTTCTTTTAAAAAAAAACTCACAGTAACCGTATCATTATCTGAAATCTCACATCCGAACTTATCGATGCTTATACACAATTCCTTTAATCTTCCATAAGAAAAACTCATTTTAGAAAGATACTTTTGATTTTTTACATTTACCGACACGGGTATATCTTTCTCACGACTCAAACTATTTAATAGTTTATGTATATAGTACCTATCATTAATAAGCTTCAACATAAGAAAAACCAACCTCCCCAAAACAAATAATTTAAAAAGATTATCTATTCTCGAGCATCAATTACTTCTCTATTTGTAGAAAATTCATATACATTTTCATACAATAAGTATAGAAAAATAATACTAAAAAGTCTTTCTTTAAAACCAGTTTTTTCTTTAAATGTCCTATGCCTGTACCATACTTACCCTTTGTAGTAACCATCCCATTAAATATTTTTGCTTTTATTTCAGGGGATATCTCACCGTTAAAGTTCTTTACAGATATTATTACATCATTACGTTCTTTCAATATACCTAAAACAATGTTTTTGTTATCCCTGCACTCTTGTATGGCATTTAGCAGTAAATTGTTTAATGCCTAGATAAGATAGTTTATATCACCATTTATTGTTTCTGTCAAATTAATACTAATTGTAATGAAATCTTTATAAATTACAATAAATATTTAGAATATTTGTAATATTTTAGACTTCTTTTTGAGAAAGATATATTATTAAAGTAAATTTACGAAATAATAAGGAGAGAATAGCTATTTTATGAACAACATAAATCAATACAAGCATAATTTTAGCAACCCTTTTATTTCACTGAAGCATAAAAATTTTAGATATTACTGGTTCAGTATGTGTATTTCTCTTATTGGAACTTGGATGCAAAATATTGCACAACCTTGGCTTGCATATACTTTAACTAACTCTCCAATTTTACTAAGCTTAATAGGAGCACTTCAGTTTACACCGACACTATTATTTTCTTTATTCGCAGGTGTTATCGTCGAGAGAATATCAAGGAAAAAGATAATTTTATTTACTCAATCTGCATCACTATTGATAACATTTGTACTTGCAATACTTGTTTTAGAAGGTAACGTTAAATATTGGCATATATTGATTACTGCTACTGCGCTTGGAATAGTGAACACACTTGATCTTCCTGCACGTCAATCTTTCATTGTAGAATTAGTTGGGAAAGAAGATCTTATGAATGCAATTGCTTTAAATTCTTCTGTCTTTAACGTTGCAAGAATTATTGGTCCTGCAATTGCAGGATTATTAATGGGATATTTCGGCATTGCATATTGTTTTTTAGCAAATTCACTAAGTTTTGCTGCTGTTGTTTTATGCATGATTTTTATAAAATCTAAAACAACCCAAAACAGACCTTTGCAAAAAACATTATTTTTTGAAGATATTAAAAATGGTCTTGTCTATATATTTAATAATAAAACCATTTTAAATATAATAATAATGATGGCTATACTTGGAACATTTGCTATGAACTTCAATATTTCAGTTCCAATTTTCGCAAAAGAAATCTTATTTCAGCAAGAAACAGGATTTGGATTTTTAATGTCATTTATGGGAATCGGATCATTTCTAGGAGCAATGCTTATTGCAACCATGAGTAAATCAAGTCTTACTAAGTTTATATTAAATGTTATACCTATATTAATTGGGATTTTTCTTATTTTAGATGGATTGGCAAATAGCTTTTGGACCTTTGGACTTTGCCTTGCAATCTCAGGATTCTTATTTGTTACATTTAGTTCAACAGCAAATTCTGCCTTGCAATTAATTTGTTCTGATGAATATAGAGGTCGAGTCATGAGTGCATACTCATTAGTTTTTGCAGGATCTACCCCTATAGGCAACTTATATACAGGATTATTTATAGACTGGGCTGGAGCAAGAATAGGTTTTTATGCATGTGGTGGAATTATTATAATTCTTTTGATTCTATTATTTATCAAAAAACCCCAAGGGTAATTCTAAACTCAGCTCCATTTTCTGTATTTTTAGCACTAATTGTACCGTTATGCTTCTCGATAATACTTTTTGTTATAGCAAGACCAAGTCCAAAGTTACCCTTTTTACCTTTATAAAATCTATCAAAAAGATTTGGTAATTCTTTTTCATCAAATCCAGAACCATCATCAGATATTACAAGTTTGAGCTGATCTTTTTGTATTTTTAAATCAATCTCTACCTTTGATTTTGCATATCTTAAACAATTACTAACGATATTTATAATCGCTCGTGAAAGCATTTCTTCATCAGCGTATATTTGAACTGTATCTCCTGGTTTATTTATAAGTATCTTTACATTATATTTCAAGGCAATTCCATTTAATCTTTCAGCACATGAATCTATAAGTTCAGCAAAGTTTAAATTTTCAAAATGATAATTTTCTTCAATAGAATCAAGTCTAGACAAGTATAATAAGTCTTCAAATAAATGAGTCAGCCTCTTTGATTCATCTATGATAATATCTATTGCTGCATTCTTTTCAACAACATCGTATTTGATTCCTTCTGCATAACTTTGAATAGACATAAGTGGTGTTCTAAATTCGTGAGAAGCATTTTGAAGGAATGTCTTTTGTGCTTTATCATGAATTTCAAGTTTTTCAGACATTATATTTATATTATCTATGAATTCCTTCAGCTCATAAACAACAGGAATTTCAATTTTAGTTCCAAACTCACGTTTAGCTATATTTCTAATATGCTCATTTAAAATCTTAAAAGGAGCGGATATTTTTTTTGAAATATGTAAAGAAAATATGATTGTAACTACTGCTGAAAATAAAAGAATGCTAAGGAGTATAATATTTATAACAAATTGGAGTTGATTTACTTTATTTAAACTTGAATAAATTACTATAAATCCAAGACCAAAATTGTTTTTATTTGATACTGATTTTATTAACGCAATATAGTCATTATCATCTATTCTGAAATTCATATAAGTTTCATGTTTTAGATTTTCTAGTTTATTGCTCACCTTTTCACAAATTTGATTTATTAGCTTATTAGAATTGGAAAAATAATCTTCTCGTAAAGGAGTAATAATGGTTTTGTTATTATCTAGCAATATAAAATTTGCATTTAATACAGATAGCGGTTCCCTTAATGCCCTGTCTATCATAAAGTAATATTTATGAATATTATTACTCCTAAAATTGTCTTGCATTGACGCTTTAGGTTTAAGATTTTGCATAAACCCAGGTCCCTGACTCAGAGCAACATCTTCTGCTACTTGAGAGATTTTTTGTAATTGGGATAAAATATCATTTTTAATATAAATTGTAACAGCAACATTAAATATTAACGATACTAAAATAATGAGCATTATTATTAAAACAATATTGAATTTAAAAATTTTCAATGCAATGGTATTTCTTTTCATTAAAAATCACCCTATCTCATCTTGAATTTTAAATCCAAACCCCCACACTGTTTCGATTTTTATGCACGAACCAGAATCGGCTAATTTTTTTCGAATCCTTTTAATACAATCATCTGTTGCACGAGTCTCTACTACGTTTTCATATCCCCACACCTTATCTAAAAGTTCATTTCTACTAATTGCTTTACTTTTATTATTTACAAGGTAATTTAATACTTCAAATTCCATTACAGTTAACCCAATATCTTTATTTTTATATTCAATTTGTTTTTTATCAAAGTTTATAACTATGTCACAAAAAACATTTACTTGAAGAGATTGAAGCCTTGCTTGATCTAATTCTATTCTTCTAAAAATACTTTTTATTCTTGCAATAAGTTCCATAGGGCTAAATGGTTTAGTAAGATAATCATCACTTCCTAATGTAAGTCCCGCAATTTTATCAGATTCAGTATCTTTTGCAGAAACAATGATAATAGGGACACTGCTTTTTTGTCTTATTTGCGTACATAATGAATACCCATCTATTTGAGGCATCATAATATCAATAATAAGCATATCACAAGGATTTTTATTAAAAGCATCAAGAATATCTCTGCCATTATTAAATGTCTCTACTAGAAAACCTTCTCTTACAAGAAAAGACTTTATTATATTACAAATATTAATTTCATCATCTGCCAAATAAATAAGCTTATTATTCATAAGATTCTTCATCTCTTTCTTTTTAACTTTATTTTTAACTTTATTTTACCATTCATAACGATTAATTACACCTAAGTAGTTATTTTGCCGAACTTTTGCCACAGTTTTGCGGAGATTTTAAAAGCAAACTCCAGTAGAATTAATTTCAAAGGGAAAAAAGAATTTTTAAAAAAGTTCTAAACCCTAAAAATAAAAATCGAGAGGAGAAATCAATTATGAAATTATCAAAACCAAAAGTATTAGCGCTATCAGCTTTAATAGTATGCTTGGCAGTAACATCAACGTTTGCAGCGAAGTATTTTAGTTCAAAACACCAAAATGCATTTGAGCATAATAAGAAGACTATGATGTTTTCAAAGAATAGCAGAGGAGGTTCTGGTAGACAAAACCATAAGAAAAGGAATGTAGATCCTAATTGCTGCACAGATCCTAATTGCTGCATAAATCCTAATTGCGCAAATTCAATTAAAGGCTTAGTTTCAGATGGAACTATAACACAAGCTCAAGCAAATATTGTAAAAAATGCAATAATAGCTTCTAAAGATCCAAACAAATCAATGAAAAACATATTAGATCCATTAGTAACAGCTGGAACACTAACTCAAGCACAAGAAAACGCCGTTCTTAAAATTTGCCCACAAAATTGTAATGCACATAGTGATCCAAGAGGTAAAGGAAATCAAGTGAGGAAAAACCCAATGCAGGATTTGATCTCAACAGGAACGATAACACAAGCTCAAGCAAATGCTATAAGAAGTTCTATACAGCAATTTATTGGATCAAAGAATTTCATGAAAGAAGCAATAGATCCGCTTGTTACAGCAGGTACATTAACTCAAGCACAAGAAAATGCTGTGCTAAACCAGATTCTACAAAATAATGCTAAATAGTATTGAAATAAAACAAAAAACAATGACTTGTTTATTTTTAAAACAAGTCATTGTTTTTTGTTTTATTTATTCTATAAACAAATAAACATGCCTTTTTTATTATTTACGTTGGAAAGGTTGCGACAATCGTGAGCTTTTCAATTCTCAGATGGGTGTATTGATAAATCATATTACTTTGTGATATAATTTAAATAGGACGAAAAAGTACATCATCCAAATTCTATTTGCTCCAAATCAATTTATCTCGTATGTTTAAAATTTTCTTAATATTTAGACCTTAAGTAACTTATTCAAAAAAATAATTATTTGGAGGGGTTTTCATGTTTAAATGTTTTTTTACCAGAAAAATGGTGGTTTTTGTAAGCGTCATTGTTTTTTTATTATCAGTTTTTGTATCTATAACAACAGTTTTTGGAAGCACTTCGGAGTCAACAAAAGATTTTTCTAAGTATAAGTCTGGATTTGTAGCCCCTACAGAAGATGAATTAAATAAAGCTAATAAAAAAATGATCAAACCAAGCATTATATATAAAAATGTACTGTCAGAAAAACGATTTAAAAAACATAGGAAAAATAATAATGACTCAAATGAATACATTGCACCATTTAGCAAAGAAATCGTAGGCTCTACAGTTGCAGATTCTTTAACTGCGCAAGGAACAACAGCCTCACAGAATGGTAGTTCTACATATCAAGGAATGACAACTCACAACGTTGACTATACAGATTTAGCACCTTATGCAGATAATAGTACAGATCCCGAAACTGCTAGTTACTTTCCTTCTATAGGTGACCAGGGATATGAGGGTTCATGTGCATGTTTCTCAACTTGTTACTATTTAGGTACATACGAAGCAGCTCGAGCATGGAATACTCCTATTAATAATAATCAATCGAACATATTTTCACCAGCGTGGACATATAACTTAGTAAATAATGGAGTAGATTAGGCACGTCCCCAATAGCCGCTTTCAACGTTTTGCAGGAAAATGGATGTGCAACATTAGCCGAATTT
>CAVYEU010000012.1:0-33394 GCA_963767415.1 uncultured Eubacteriales bacterium | reverse complement strand
CATGCCGCACGTGCCGCTGGGCGTGAGCGACAAGTTCCGCGGCAAGACCAAGCGCGGCCTCTATGGCGATGTGATCGAGGAAATTGACTGGTCGGTTGGCCAGATCCTGGACGCGCTCAAGCGGACCGGCCTTGAAGAAAACACCTGGGTCATCTTCACCTCGGACAACGGCCCGTGGTTGTGCTACGGCAACCACGCCGGCTCGGCCAATCCGTTGCGCGAGGGCAAAGGCACCAACTGGGAAGGCGGCACGCGCGAGCCGTGCGTCATGCGCTGGCCCGGGACACATTCCCGCCGGCACCGACACGTGGGACATGCTGATGACGATTGATCTGTTCCCGACCATCGCCAAGCTCATTGGCGCCGACTGCCGAAGCACAAGATTGACGGCCTGGATGTCTGGCCGATCATTTCCCGCCAGCCCGGCGCGAGGAACCCGCACGAGTGCCTACTGGTTCTATTACGAAGTCAACCAACTCCAGGCCGTGACGAGCGGCGACGGACGCTGGAAACTTCAATTCCCGCACACTATCACACCCTGGCCGGCCAACCCGGCGGCACGACGGCGTGCCGGCCCCCTACCAGCACCGCAAGATTGAACAGGCCGAACTCTACGACCTGGTCAACGACATCGGCGAAGCCACGCGATGTTGCCGCGCAGCATCCGGAACTGGCGCAGCAGCTCGAATCGGAAGCGACGAAAAAAGGATTTTTGCACATCCAATTGAATACAATGGATGTATTGGGAAAACATATCTAGGGTTACCCTCTAGAGCAAACATCATACCAGTAAAATATATAAATATTATAAGTATAAAAATATGGATATCTATTTTTTTTGTCCTAATGAAGTTTATTATGACCCAAGCCAAATAAACAAATAAAATAATGTAGAAAATTCTATATACAACCTTCTGTAAATAGATTGCATAGTTTACCTTTGGATGCCAGGTATTAATCCCAGTTGTCATTGACCACATAATATCATCTAGTTTTGACCAGTATGAATAATAAATTCTCCTGCATCCGAATTTTAAAAACTTCACTGGATTAGCCTTAATCCAATCGATAGCAAGTTTTTTGGATGTTTCATTGATTGCCATTTCATCGAACCCATTGTCTGTCCTATACTTAAGAATCGGACTGTTTGGATATTTGAAGGGATCTTTCCAAGTACCAGTCGCGTAAGTATTATTATTTATATAAAGAACAAGTCCCCCACTCGTTGCAAATACTGGTTTTCCAAATATTAGATAGTTTCTTATTAACCAGGGTGAAACCGTAACAGCGATCATAATCAAAAATACTGCAGCATACCTAATCTTTTGCTTTAAAGTCTCACTACTTTTCGAAATCATATAGTAGGCAATAAAAACAACCGGAATAAATAACCCAATTGGACGAATTAGGATTAAATACCCTATTAGAAGCCCTAAAATATAAGGATTATTCTTTGTGAAAAATAGATATATAGAGATAATTAGAACTGCTGAAAATAAGTACTCTGAGCCTAATATGCTCGTATATACTATAGAAAGCGGCAAGAATGCAACAAATATCAAAGTAAGTAAAGCAATTTTTTCACCAAAATTAATTTTAGCAAGCTTATAGGTAAAAAACATAACCAATATTGATAAAAACAGATTAAATATCTTTCCAACAATTATTCTTGAACCAAATACAGAAAAGATTATAGCTAACGTACCAGGATAACCAATTGGTCTATATGCACTCGGAAAACCCACTCTACCAATATAATAAGGATATATAGAGTTTAGTAGCCCTTTGCCTTCAGCCAGTTCTTTAGCTTTTACAAAGTACCACATAAAATCAGTCTCTGGATATGTTGGCATAATCAATATCCAAATTATTCTCGCTATAATCCCAAAAAGAATTATAAGCATAAACAGATTATTTTTATTACTATTCAGCCCTTGCTGCCACCTTCGGCGACAGCAAGGTTGTAAAACCTCATTCATCCAAAACCTCAACCGCCTTTTTGTACTGTAAATCTGTATCTAATAATAATTTATACAGTTTTTGGTTGAGATAATTCTGTGTCGTAAAATCAAGTACGCCATATGGATACAATCCATTATCCTTTTGAAATTGAGTTAATTGATTTAAAGTTGTCTGATCAAGTTCAAGGTCAATTTTTTCTATTTTATATCCAAGATATTTGAGTATTACTTTAGCATACAATACATCAGGGCTGATAGTGCCTAATGAGGGTTTGTTAGCCTTTGATAACTTCATAATATCATTTATATTTATTCCATTATCTTCACTATCTTCAACTTTTATATCAGGTTCAATACCAATCTTATCAATCATTCTTCCCTTTGGTGTAGTATACTCGCCAATTGTCATTTTTACAAACCCAGCCAAATCTTCTTCAGACACTTCGAATCCCATACTTATCCTGCAATTCAAAAGCATCCACAAAAAGTGACCCATATTTATTTTTATACTTCTGTTGAGCCTGAGGGCTTAATATAGGTATTACCTGCTGAACGACTGCTTTGCCAAATGTTTTTGTTCCAATCAATGTTCCTGCCTTTGTGTCTTGAATCGCTCCAGCTAGTACTTCTGATGCACTAGCACTTCCTCCGTTTACAATTACAGCAATTTTATACTTTAGCTTATCTAAATATGAATAGTATACCTCATCACTCATTTTCTTTGATTTATAATCTAATCTTGTAATTATTCCCTTCGGTACAAATTTCTGAGCCACTAAAACTGCCTGATCAAGCATTCCACCAGGATCATCACGAAGATCAATAACTATCTTTTTAATTCCACTTGAATCCATCTTATCTAAAGCTTTTGTTATAAAATTATTTAAATTAGAATTGAAACTATCAATCTTAATATATCCAATATCACCACGTATTTCAGACACTACTGGATTAATCAATACTTCATTACGTAAAACATTAAAGAATTTGATTTCATTTGACGCTCCCCTTAGAATGCCTATTCTTACTTTTGTTTTAACCTCACCCTTTATTAATTTAACTACTTGTTCAATAGGAAGATCAGTAACATTTTTATTTTCAACCCTAACTATTTTATCACCAGACTGTAAACCCGATTCAAATGCAGGAGAAGGTATAAACACCTTGGTAATTATTATATAATTATCAGATTTTGCTATAGCCACACCAATTCCCTGAAATTTACCATCAATACTATCTTGAAATTGTTTTGCTTCATCCAGAGTAAAATAATTTGTATATTGATCCATAGAACTAAATATTCCCTTTAGTGAACCTTCGAATAGTTGCTTTTTAGTTACATCACCCAGGTGGTTCTCGTCAATATATGCTTTCAAGCTATCAAAATAATCTGTTGTCATACCAACTTTTATATCATTATCACTTGCATAAGAACTAGCTGTAATCATCATAAATACAAAAACTATTACTGATATCAAACTTTTTGAAAAACATTTTTCCATAAGTTTCTCCTCCGTTTATTTAAACATTATATTCTATACTTAAAAAAACATATTTTACACCACATATTCTATCAGCAAATACATACCCTAAGCAAATACAAAATTTATAAAATAGAAATCCTAGGTCACTGCTAAATCGTTAATATTTGTCGAAAATGTCTTTAGCTCCTTCTCGCTAAGTAGTATATTTATGGGGACTTTATAGTTATCAGCAATAAGATACGCTTCTCCCTTTTTGGGATTGAACCTCGTCATTTTCATTGCCTCAGATAATGTCATTTCATACATGTCTTGAAGGATACTGATATCCCCTTTTTGTTGCTTCATTAGTATTGAAAAGCTACAGTTTTTTATTACCTCAGGTCCCCATTTCGATTTCATAAAATCCGTTGGATTCTGAGAAACCCATATGGCAGATCCACCATATTTTCTGAATCTTTTATTGATATCATAAGCATATTCACCCATAGAATCGTTTCTAAATAATATGTGCGATTCATCTGTAATTAATGCTTTTTGCTCTAATGGATTTTTTCTTGATAAATCCCATATCTTCTGGAACAGAACAAAAATCGCAACTTCTTTTGTGTATATATCCAAATTTTTCAAATTAAATATGAGCCTTTTACTCTTAAAGTTGACATTTGTTTTCCCGTCGAATAAGTCAATACTTCCAAGCCTCGTCCATTCAGCTAGTTGGTTCGAAAGGTGTAATGTATCCCCTATTTGGTTGACCAGTTCATTTGAATTCCAAATAAGATACAGATCATACATTGTCGGAACTTGCCTTAATGGTTTTCCCATATAAAACAAATCTGTATCTTTTCTTGATTCATCCCAGTATGTATCTTTACTGTTACTAAAACCAAATTTATCATACAATCTTATTAGGCTGTAATCAATTTTGGCGATATCAGATTTTTGAAGATCTTTTAATATATAATTTAAAAATATCTTTATAAAGTTTATCTGTGGTTTTATTAACGAATCAATTTCATCATCTGGCTCAACATCGAATATATTGATTTTGTTCTTACTACCTACGAAGTAGTCTATTACTTCTGCATTTATACTCTTTGCAAAAGAACTAACCTCTTTTCTTACCGGATCGAAAATCTTTAGCTTCGTCTCTCCTTCTGGATCGATCATACGAATCGTTATATCCATATTTGAGGTCAAACCTTTTGTAATCTTTTTTACCGTTACTGACTTTCCACTACCTGATGTACCAAGTATAATACCATTGGCGTTTTCAAGCTCAAATGGATTAAAGTGTATGAGCGACATATTATGCTTATGAATTCCTAGGAAAAAACTCTTTTCTTTATTTTTATGTGTAAAAGAAAAGTTTGTAAATGGAAAACAATTCGCAACTGCAGTACTTAACATGTTTCGTGTAGTCATAAGCCGATCTTCTCCAAGAGGTAATACTGACCAAAGAGCGTTTTTCATATTATCCGAGCATTTTCTAAATGACACTCTGATTGAACCTAAAATATTTTCTATATCTTTGCACTGATCATTTAGTTCATCAACAGTTTTAGATTTTACAAGTATATACATAGAATAATGAAAAAAGCACTGTTTACCATTATCCAATTCGTCCATAATCATATTGATATCAAAAGCTGTATTTTCCATCTTTTTTTCCATCATGGTTGATGCTTTCTTCTTGTCTCCTGACAGCTCATCAATCATAGCACTCCCAAACCTTACTGAGGCCCGGTCTAATTCTCGTATTATGTCAGAGGTTTGAATTGGTTTTATATGTATCGATATATCAATGTTTTTTCTATACTTATAAAGCTTTTGAGCCCATAGCTTCGGGAGAACTCTTGGGTAATCATATATTTCATAAACAGTAAACAAACCTTCAGCGCATCTTATATAATTCGGTGAATCAATACTGCTTAAACTGTACGGCGCAATACGCTTTTTGGCATCCAACTGACCATCTTCAAAATAAGATGTTGTAGGCTTAGATAAATCAAATGCAACCGTCTCATCTATATTGCCAATAAAACTGTCTTTATTTGATATAGAAAAGCTTTCTGAGTTTATCACCGCATTATTGAACTTCGGCTCTTGAATCCCTACCGAAAATGGATTAAGAGCATAATATAAAAGTGTTTCAATTTCGTTATGGGTAAGCTGTAGTACTTTAAGTCCTATTGGCTCTAATTCATCAGATGCAAACTTGACATATCTTATAAGTTCTTTTTTTGCACGAATAAAATCTTTTTCCTCATCACCTGACGATGAAAATTCGCAAGAAAAAACTAAATAAAACTGAGTATCATTAATATCGTTTTCTTGAATTAGTATCTTTTGAAACTCTATCTCATCTTTTAGCCAGTCACGGATTTCATCGGTTTCTTCCATATCAAAACGATTTTCAAGCCTTTGAATATGGTCTCTAATATCTTGTGTGAATGTCGGTATGTATATTTGATATGGCTTTGAGATTCCATTGTTAAAATCTGAAAATATGCTTATTATATGTTCTTTATCCTGATCATTTAAATCATCTAGTGATATAGCGTTAGTTTTAGCAATTATTCTGTAACTTCCTTTATCGATTTTTATAATTGTTTCAATTATCGAATCAAATGGAAGAATAGACTCAACTGAATAATCAAGGCAAATCATAGGATTCAGCCATTTATCGAATCGTGATTTTAATTTGTCGTTTTTAAAAGAGCCGAAAATATTTTTTATCATTTAGTCACCTTTTTAGGTATTATTCTTGACACATCTTATACTTGCTTAAGGTAATATTTTTTGCTTAAGGTAATATTTTTTTAAATAAGGCAAATATTAACCTGCAATAACGGTCATTAATAATATTCTTGATTCAGTTGAATTTTACTGAATCTTATAATATATTTATCCAGCTAGACAAAAATGCACTTTTATGACCTAGTGCAGTATATCATACCAGCAACTAACGGTGCAAGTATTCAGAATTCAGAATTTAGAAGTCAGAAGTCAGAAGTCAGAAGTCAGAAGTGAAAATTTCAAAAACTATGTAGTTTTAAGTTCATGCTTAAAGTTAAAACTTAAATATACTGATAAATACAACTACAACCAGCACAAGAATCATTGTATATGGTAAAGTTTTCTTTAGAATATCACTTGTACTTGTATTTGTGTAATTACTAATCCAAACATTATGTGTATTTGTGGGATCACATATTCCTTGTAGACTCGCGATTGTAAGCATTGCTCCTAAGATTAAATATCCTGGTAATATATTCGCTGAAATCATTAGTATTGCTATACCACTACCCAGACCATATAGATTCAAAGGTCCTCGATATAATGCTAACGGAGACAAGAGGGTAAAAAAACTTATATAACCGATCTTGCTTGAAGGCAAAATAAAACTAATGATTGGAGCCATTAAGCTTGACGTTGCTTTGTCAGTAACTGCAACTAAAAGCATACCAAGACCTATCATCAGTGCAATAACAGGAGCAGCATCCTTAATACCTTCAATAAATGAGCTAGTTAAAAGGTTTTTTATCTCTTTTGGTTTGGTAGTCATTATTCCGTATAAAATACCAATTATCATTGCTGTTATTATGTCAAGCTGTATAGGTTTATTATCTTGAGTATGAAAAATATATGGCCAAATAAATACTAACACTACTGGTATTATTGGAGTCATAAGAGAAAAAGGTGAAACCTTATTAGAATTATTAAAATTATTAGCGGAATTTATCGGCATAGCCCAGTATGAAACTGTTTTTTTGATGGGAATATTAATTAAAATAAATATTAGTAAAATTATAGATAGTAAAATTCCTAAAAATGATGCATATTCTTTAATAGTAGTAATATTGAATTTTAGAGTAGATTCGTAAAAAGCATAGTTTGCAATGTTAAATACTCCGCCAAGGTTAATAGCTATTAGAATCATTGAATTTGCAATAAGTGGTTTTATACCTAATGACATTAGTATAGGAATAGCTATAGTTCCAACCATGATAACTGCACCAAGCCCACTTAACGAGGTAAACATAATTGCAGTAGCAAACGCTATACAAAATGAAGCAATAAGCGGTTTATCGCCCCCTAGTTCTGCGGCAAGTTTGATTATTCTATTTGATATACCAGTTTTGGTTATAACCTGAGCTAAAATAGCTCCAAAAATAGATGCAGTCATTGCTATCTGAAGCCTGATTGTACCCTGCCCAATTATTCTAACGAAAATATCGTTAAAGTGAATCCTTGCAATAATTGATATAAGAATTGCCATTGCAGGAAGTGCAAGTAAGGCTGGTAGTCTTTGTATAATCATCAGCAATGAAAAACACAGAAAAACTAATATTATTAAACAACCACTAATAGACATTCATGTCACTCTCCTATATGATTATTTGTAAAAAAAAAGGGCCTTATTGGCCCATGTTTTTTTTGTAATACTTTTTTTAATACTATTTAGATCTTTTTAAAATTCGAACATTAATTGCTTGTGGACCTTTAGCACCATTTGTTATTTCAAATTCCACCGCTTCGCCTTCTTCAAGTGTTTTATAACCATCCATTTGTATACCTGAATGATGAACAAATACATCATTACCTGTCTCTCTTTCAATAAAACCAAATCCTTTTTCCGGATTAAACCACTTAACTTTTCCTTTTTCCATAAAAAACACGATCCTCTCTTAAATTTTATATTCTTTTAGTTTCTCTTAAAATCATTTTAACATACTCGACTACTTCTAAGCAATTATATAAATTATTTATTATTATTGTCTCATATACATCAATTTAAACTAAAATTTGTAAATTAAAATTCGGCGAAACCCACTCACCAATACTCTTTCAAGGGTGAGAAAATATCATTTAGAATTAATCCTAAAATATGCTATAATTAAATTAATAGAAAATAAATTAAATAATATATTTTTTTTATTTTTAATTATTCCCTAAAATCAAAATTTTATCTAATATTTTCATACTTACAAGGAGGTAGTTATTATGTATTCAAACCAATCACAGGAACAAAAAATTCAGGAATTAGTAGCTAAGTTTAGTAAATTATCTCAAGAAGAAAAAGATTTTGGTTTAATTGAGGTCGCCGTAAAGAACTCTACAGATTATGTTGATGCATTCATTAAATGTGGTGCTAATATTGAGGCTAAAGACAATAATGGATTTAATGTTTTAATGCTTGCTGTTGAAAGAGGATATAGAGATATTGTTGATATGCTTATTAATAAGTACCATGCTGATGTTAAGGCTAAAGGTCTCTATAGCTTTACTGCTTTAATGTTTGCTGCTAAAAACGGAGATACAGATACTGCTGTGACCTTATTAGAAGCATGCTGATGTTGAGAATAGAGACCTTTTGGACAAACTGCTTTAATGTTTGCTGCTATAAACGGACATACAGATACTGCTGGTATGCTTATTATCAAGCATTCTGATGTTGAGACATTGACCTTTTGGACAAACTGCTTTAATACTTTCTTTTACCCACGGACATACAGATACTGCCTAATAATGCTTATTAGCTTAGGTGCTGATTTAACATATATAAACTCATCAAGATTATACTTATCTAATATCAATGCTCAAAAACAAATTAGACTTATGTATGATTATGCAGACAAAAAACTTGATTACGCTAAAACTTTAAATAAACCATATTCAAAGAATTTTATTGATAAGATATCTCTGATAAAAACTCAAATTGATAGAACTTTTAAATCAACAGATATAGCAGAAGATGAAAAACGAAAAGAATTAGGTGAAATAAATAAACAATTATTGAAATTGCAATTTCTTGAGATAGGATCAGAAAAATTACAGACCGAAAGTATTCTTGATGCAACTAAAGCTTTATATCCGAATTCTGAATTCAATAGATATTATAATTGATTTTGCAGGTAGTGAGAGAGCTCAGGCTGAAGAGATATTATCTGATATTGTTGTAGTCTCGGTAGCACCAACTACAGAACCCAATACACCTTCAGTACACACGAACTTCACCAACATTAGAAGCTGCAGCACCTGCAGCATCTAATACCGTGAATCAACCTATGCTTACAGCACCTACTGCCCCTACAAGAACAACTCCATAAAATAAAAGCATAATATAAGACATAGAAGCGTTATTGCTATGCCTATTTTGGAGTATCCTTTGGTATGTTATTTTTAATTATAAAAAGGGTCAATTTTTAATTGACAAATACATCTTTACAATTTTTTTGCAAATCGGATATAATCTACATTGAAAGAAAAGCATATATAGGAAAAATCTTATGAAAGGATGATGAATATGGCAAATATTAATAAATATTATTATGAGCCTGAAAAATTTGAATCTTTTTGGCGTGAAAAATGGGAGGAAGAAAACCTCTATAATATAGATAATAAAAAATACGAAAGTAAGCCTAAATATTATTGTTTAGATATGTTTCCATATCCTTCTGGTTCGGGTTTACATGTTGGACATTGGAGAGGTTATGTTTTAAGTGATGTCTGGTCAAGATATAAAATGTTACAAGGATTCAATGTGTTGCATCCTATGGGATGGGATAATTTTGGATTACCTGCTGAAAATGATGCAATAAAAAAAGGTATTCATCCTCGAATTAGTACAAGCAAAAATATAGATAACATGAAACGTCAGTTAAAGGAAATAAGCTGCGCATATGATTGGAGCAAAGAGATCGATACTACAGATCCAGACTATTATAAATGGACACAATGGATATTTTTAAAAATGTTTAAAAAGGGATTAGCTTATCAAAAACTTCAACCTGTTAATTGGTGTAGTCATTGTAAAGTTGTATTAGCTAATGAAGAAGTAGAAGGTGGTAAGTGTGAACGGTGTGGTGGAGAGAACATTGAAAAAAAGAATATTAAACAATGGATGTTAAAAATAACTCAATATGCAGATAGATTGTTAAATGATTTAGATTGTTTAAACTGGCCAGAAAAAGTTAAAGAAATGCAACGAAACTGGATAGGCAAATCGGAGGGAGCATCTGTTAAGTTTACTGTAGATAAAAGTAATGGTGAAAGTGAAAAAATCGAGATTTTTACAACTAGACCCGACACCTTATTTGGTGCTTCTTTTATGGTATTTGCACCCGAACACCCTTTGATAAAGGATGTTGTTTCATTTGATAAAAAAGAAGAAGTAGCGAATTACATTAAAAAAGCTCAAAGTATTTCAAATATAGAAAGACAAAGAATGGACAAAGACAAAACAGGTGTGTTTACTGGTGCTTATGCAATTAATCCTGTTATTAAAAAGAAAATACCGATATGGATATCGGATTATGTATTGATTGATTATGGCACAGGAGCTATAATGGCTGTTCCAGCTCATGACGAAAGAGATTTTAGCTTTGCAAAAAAATTTGATATTCCTATAATTGAAGTTATTTATTCAAATACTTCTAAAAAAGATTCTGATGGAAATTTGATTGAAGCTTATACTGGGGATGGAGTTCTTATAAATTCTGATTACTTAAATGGTTTAAATATTATTGATGCTAAGAGTAGAGTTATAAAAGAATTAGAAAAAAACGGAATTGGTAAAGCTCATATAAGCTACAAATTGCGAGATTGGATATTTGCTAGACAGCGTTATTGGGGCGAGCCTATACCTATAATTCATTGCGATAAATGTGGTGTTGTTCCAGTGCCTGAAAGTGAACTTCCTATTAAATTACCAGATGTAGAAAGTTATGAGCCAACAGACGATGGGAAATCGCCATTAGCAAAAATCCATAATTGGGTTAATACAACATGTCCTTGTTGTAAGGGTGATGCGAAGAGAGAAACAGACACAATGCCTCAATGGGCAGGTTCAAGTTGGTATTTTCTAAGATATCCTTCATGTAATTATGAAGAAGAAATAATTTCTAAAGAAGCCACTAAAAAATGGTTGCCAGTGGATATGTATGTTGGTGGTATTGAACATGCCGTACTACATCTTTTATATGCTAGGTTTTGGACAAAATTCTTGTTTGATGAAGGAGTAATTCCTTTTGAAGAACCGTTTAAGCAATTATTTAATCAAGGTATGGTTTGTAAAATTGCTTATAGATGTGAAGATTGTAATAAATGGATATTCGAAAATGAAATGAAGATAGATATCGAGAGTAATAATAAATATTGTGGCATTTGTGGAAAGCTATTAAATAAATCATTAGAAAAAATGAGTAAGTCAAAAGGCAATGGAGTCAGTCCTGATAATTTAGTTAAAAGATATGGTACAGATTCATTAAGACTTTATGAGCTTTTTACAGGCGATCCCACACAGGATTCAGAATGGAATGATGATGGAATCAAAGCTTGTCTTGGTCTTTTAAGAAAGTCATGGAATTTTATAACTACTTGTAACTTTAGTTCGACTCCAAGCCGAAAAGCAATGCAATTAACTCATAGATTAATAAAAAATATTGATGTTAGGCTTAACTTGTTCAAATTTAATACAGCAATAAGTGCTTTTATGGAATTTATGAATGAGGCTTCCTATATTAAGGATGAATTTTCTAAAGAGTTAGTACAAAGTTTTGTTATTCTTCTTGCACCATTTGCTCCTCATTTTTCAGAAGAAATATGGAGAAAATTTTTAAAACACGAAGAATCAATATTTTTTGAGACCTTTCCTGTTTATGATGAAGAACTTACGAAATTTGAAATGATTGATATTGTTATACAAATCAATGGAAAAGTAAAAGGACGTTTTTCAATTAAGCCTGGAAGTTCAGCCAATGAATTAGAAACAGAAGCTAGAAAATTGATTCTTATTCAAAATCTCGTTTTAGAGAAAAAAATTAAAAATGTAATTATTATTCCAGATAGAATAGTTAATTTTGTTGCTATTTAACATAAATGCTTTGCTTAATGTCTTGAAAGTTATGTACCGTGAGTTATACGGGAATTTAAGCCTCTGGAGTGTTATAGCAACCGAAAGTAGCATGCTACAAATTAAATTTATGAAAGATTGGAGATGTAAAATGATAATTAAATGGTTTGGTCAATCATGTTTTATGATAACGTCTGAAAATGGAACAAAAGTACTAACAGATCCATTTAAAAAAATGTTAGGTTATAAATTGCCTCAAATTGATGCTAATATAGTATCTAAAAGTCATAATCACAGTGATCATAATAATATAAATGCGGTCAAGTCTAATTTTGTATGCATAAATGAATTAGGCATTTTTTCAAAAGATGGAATAGAGATAAAAGGCGTGGAAACATTCCATGATAAAGTCTCAGGATCCAAGAGAGGGAAAAGCACAGTATATAACTTTAAAATTGATGGAATAAATATTTGTCATTGCGGTGATCTAGGACATATTTTAAATTCTAAACAGATAGAAGAAATAGGAAGCGTAGACATACTACTTCTTCCTATTGGCGGATTAGCCACAATTAATGCATTTGATGCTACTCAAGTAATGAGACAGCTAAACCCAATAATTGTTATCCCTATGCATTACAGAACAAAAGCATTAGGACTACTGGGTTATGTGTTTGGCACGGTTGATAAATTTATTTCGGTTTCAGGGCTAAAAGCAAAAGAATATGAGAAACTGGAACTAAATAAAACAAATATGAAAGATTATTCAGGGATTGTTGTCCTTAAATATAATTAAGATTCACCTTTAAAATCTTAATTATAAAAGTAAATTCCACCCCAAATGTTAAAAAGGGTGGAATTTGATTTTGTAATTAACTATTAATTCTAATATTTAATTAATTCTTGCTTTATCATAATATATAATTCAGAGATCCATGGGATATTTGGGTTATCAAAATTATTTTGAGAAAGACCCCTAAAATCATATGGAGCTATTATCACTTTAATGTTTTCCATCCCTACCCTATTGACTATCACAAACAGATCTTCTATTGCAAGATCTCCCATAGCAAGACATCCTGAAGATACAGCTTTCCCATGTATACAGATTTCGTCCCCTAATTCTGTTCTGCTCTGTAACTCAGCCTTTTGCTTATCATAACTATTAGGATAGTTAATTAACATAGATAAGTGATAACAACTATTAGGGTTCATATCAATAATTTTATATATTCCTTCAGGAACTTGTTTATCACCTTCTTTTAACTTCGGACCCAGTTCACCACTAGCAGCTAGTATTGGATAACTTATTATTAAGCACCATTTCTCGCTATTTTCTCCCCAGACCTCAAGCCTTTTGTCTTTTTTAAAAATTAGAAAAGACAGCTTTTCAGGAAGATAATTTACTTGGGCTATTTTAAAATATGGCTCTAACCTTTTCTTAACAGAAGGCTCGATTTTTATAACAACATCTGAAACTGTTTTTTCACCAACCATGTGAATATAAATTGAATTTAATATCGAACTTCCATATTTTTGAAAATAATACCTGCATACACCGATAACCCCCAAGATTACTATAGAAATAATAATTATTTTATTTCGAATTAGCATAAAATCCCCTTCTAAAAACTACCTGAAGATTAAGCTATTTAAACTCCGCTTTCCATAAACCATGAAGATTACAATAAGCATATACATCAAAATTTTCTCTATCACAAAAAACTGCCTTAGGCTCATCATCTGAAGATAATGTTATTCTTTCAGTTTTATTGCCACTTATAACAGCGATCCAGACGATATAGTGTTCAGGTGTCATGGGATGAGGTATTGAACCAACTTGAACAATGATCTTGCCATCCTGCCTTATAGCAACAGGAACATGCTTTTCCAAAGATGCCTCTTGAGTATTTGCTTTTAATTCTGTCATTGGTTGACCACAGCAAACAAGTTGCCCACCCCCATTTTTAATTAAATCTACTATATTGCCACATATCTCGCACTTATAAAAAGATACTGTTTGTTTCATGTTTTTCATACCACCCTTTTCATATTTTAAAAGCATCTTCATATCAAGGAATACCTAAAATTGCCATATGTTTCCCGAAAAACTGTCTATTATAATTATGGTTGATTGACTGCTGCCAAAGGCGTAGGAACAACATAAACCCTAGTTGCCATTTCAGTATCAAGCATTAGAATTCCTCTTCCGTCGTTTTCTCCTACAAGTCTTAATTTGCTTAAATTCTGTTGTGCATTGTCTTCTTCTTCAACCTGCTCATCGATAAACCACCTGATGAATGAATTCGTTTTATGATCATGCTCTTCATTAGCCTGATCAGCAATATTATAAATTGATTTTGTTACATACCTTTCATGCTCTAATTGCTTGATTAATACTTCTTCAATAGACTTAAAATTCCATTCAGGCGCATCTATTACTTGAAGCTTTATTCGTCCTCCTACCTGGTTTAAATAGTTGATAAATATAATCGCATGATCCCTTTCTTCCATAGCCTGCACCCGAAACCAATGTGCAAAACCATTTAAATCTTTTGACATAAAGTATGCTTCAAAAGACAAGTACAAATATGCTGAGTAAAATTCTTTCTGTATCTGGTCATTTATTAACTGCTCTAATTTTTCACTAATCATAAAATAACCTCCATTGGATCTTTAATATAATTGTTATGTTAAATTATATCATATAGTTAATAAAAATATTCTATAGTATAATTTTAAAATAGACAAGTAAAAATATAGTGAAAAAGGATTAATATTTATGAAATATGTGCTTATTTTAGGTGACGGAATGGCTGATTATCCTGTTCCTATGTTAAATAATAAAACCCCTCTTCAAGCAGCAAAAAAACCAAATATTGATTATCTTGTAAAAAGAAGTGCAATTGGTCTTGTGAAAACTATACCTGATAACTTGTCACCTGGAAGCGATGTAGCCAATTTATCAATCATGGGATATAATCCCAATGATTATTATTCTGGAAGATCCCCTATCGAAGCTGTTAGTATGGGGATTCAATTATCTGACAGCGACGTTGCACTAAGATGCAATTTGGTAACACTTTCGAATGAAGAATCATATAACGACAAAACAATGATAGACTATTGTTCTGACGAAATAACAACTAAGGAAGCAAATGAATTAATACTAGAGCTAAATGCACGGTTTAAAACAAATGAGATTATCTTCTATCCTGGTATAAGTTATAGACACCTCATGCTATGGAAAAATGGTTCTACTGACCTAAACTCAACCCCACCACATGATATTTTAAATAAAAAAATCAGTCCTTTTTTAACAACGAATCCAGCTTTTAAAAATCTTCTTGATCTAATGATTAAGAGCCCATCGGTATTAAAAGACCATCCTATTAATAAGTCACGTATACGAAGAGGCGTAAACCCTGCAAATTCTATATGGTTGTGGGGAGAGGGTAAGAAACTATCCCTGCCTTCATTTTATAGCAAATTCGGCCTTAGAGGTTCAGTAATATCTGCAGTAGATTTGATAAAAGGAATAGGTATGGCTGCTGGGCTAAATTCAGTAAATGTAGACGGTGCAACGGGTAATATCCATACAAACTTCTTAGGGAAAGCATTAGCTGTATTAAAAGAACTCGAAAATGATAACGATTTTATTTATCTCCATATTGAAGCTCCAGATGAATGTGGACATCAAGGCCAAATCGAAAATAAAGTTAAATCAATAGAATTAATTGATCAATTAATCGTTGGTACACTCTTAGAAAAATTAGAAAAATATGATGATTATAAAATACTATTCCTTCCAGATCATGCTACACCTTTGACATTGAGAACTCATACAAGGGATCCTGTTCCATATTTAATATATCAAAAAAGCAAAAACCAAGAATCTATGGTGGATAGTTACCATGAATTCGAACAAACAGATCAGATTATGTATATTAATCAAGGATCCACGCTACTTAATTATTTTTTTTGATATCTTGATTTTATGTTGAATTTTGTTATAATGAGCTTTGGTCATATTTTGCATTATAAGGTCATATTTTGCGTTATAATTAAAATATATTTTTTTGTCTGGAATAAACCATTTTGACTTTGGTTTTAATTCTAAAGGAAAATATTTTCATTAGAATTGCGAATTTATTAAATAACTTAGTAAAATACTATACTCGTATATATATACAAGTCGGAGGAAAAATTTCATGAAAAGATTTCTTTCATTAAATTCAAAATATTTAATAAATTCAAAATATTCAATTAGTATCTTTGTCATTTTATTATTTTTTATATGTGGAGTGATTTTTGGGATTAGAAATGTAATATCAACAAATAATAGTATTAAACCTCAATCAAGCTATACTCCAAATAAATATATCGAGCCTCATAAGGTCGAACCAAATATTATTGATTCAAACAAAATAAACTCAAATGACATTCTTACAAATGAAAAGGAATCTAAGAAGAATACTAAATTTGAAGATATTAAAGTTAAGGGTCTATATCTAACAGGATGGACGGTAGGAAACATGTCCAATGTTCAACATTATGTAGATCTAGCCAACAAAACAGAAATAAATAGCTATGTTGTTGATATTAAAGATGATGATGGGTATGTAGGCTATAAATCAAACATTCCAGAAACCATAAAGTATAATACTTGGCAAGAAAAGTATAATGTTGACGCTGTTCTAAAAACCTTTCATGACAGTAATATTTATGTGATTGGAAGAATAGTATGCTTTAAAGACCCAGTATACTCTACCAAAAATCCAGAACTTGCAATAAAAAATAATGGCACTGGGCTATGGAGGGACAACCATGGATTAACTTGGTTAAACCCTTATAATAAAAATAGTTGGCCCTATCTGATTGATATAGCAAAGGAAGGTTTACAAAAGGGATTTGATGAAATACAGTTTGATTATATCAGATTTGCAAATGATGGACCTAAGAAGGCTATGAATCTTGGCCAAAATAGTCAAAAAAAGTATGAGGCTATAGATGAATTCCTTGCATTTGCAAAAAAAGAACTGCCTAGCAGTAAAGTTTCTGCCGATGTTTTTGGAATAATCTGTGAGAGTCCTAATGATGCTGAAGATATTGGTCAAAACCTTGAATATGTTGGAAAAGACATTGATTTCTTGTCCCCAATGGTATATCCTTCACATTACGCTGTTGGACAGATTGTATACGGTGTAAAATTCAATAAACCAGATCTTGAGCCTTATCGTATTGTTTACAACTCTTTAATTAAGGCAAAAAACAGAGTCTTTAATTTGAAAGATTACAATGCAAAATTTAGACCATATATACAAGACTTTACTGCATCATGGCTAGGAAGGGGTTATTATCAAAACTATGGTCCAACGCAACTAAGGCAGCAGATAAAAGCAATTTATGATGTAGGAATAGACGAATGGCTGGTGTGGAATGCTGGAAATAAGTATTCTGAATCAGCTTTTGAAAAGAAACCATAAAGTGTATAGTACATTCTTGGTCAGGAGGTTAATAAATGACAAATGTGATTTTAATTCGATATGGAGAAATAATGCTAAAGGGTCTTAATCGACCTATATTTGAGAATAAACTTATTTCGAATATCAGAAAAGAACTTAATGACTTAGGGAAAATAAAGATTATTAAATCATCAGGAAGAATATTTATTGAGCCTGAATATAATACGTTTGATTATACCAAAGCTTTAAATAAATTAACAAAAATATTTGGCATCGTATCTGTAAGCCTTGTATGGAAAATCGAAACAAATTACGAAACTATTAAAGAAAAATCTATCTTATTAGTTCGTGAAATACTTGATAAGAATGAATACAACAGCTTTAAAGTTGAAACTAAAAGGGAAGATAAAAATTTCCCATATAAATCTCCTGAAATATCTTCAAATATTGGTGCATTTATATTAGACAACATTCCATCCCTCAAAGTTGATGTAATAAACCCAGATTTTATTTTGTACATTGAAGTCAGGGACAACTCATACCTGTATTTTAAAAAAATCCCAGGTGTCTCTGGTATGCCTGTAGGTACCAATGGCAAAGCACTGGTACTTTTATCAGGTGGTATAGATAGTCCAGTTGCTGCATGGATGATTGCCAAAAGGGGCGTTAAGATAGAAGCAATACATTTTTATAGTTACCCTTATACAAGCGAACGAGCAAAAGAAAAAGTTATTGAGTTAACAAAACTCATATCAAAATATTGCAATAAAATAAAGTTACATATAGTTCCTTTCACCCAAATACAATTAGAAATAAATAGTAAATGTCCAAGTGAAGTCACCACTATCGTTTTGAGACGGATTATGATGAACATTTCAGAAAAACTCGCTAAAAATATTGGTGCAAAAGCTCTTGTTACTGGAGAAAGCCTAGGTCAAGTAGCAAGTCAGACTATAGAAAGCCTCTTTGTAACTAATGAAGTCGTAGATATGCCAGTCTTTAGACCATTAATTGGGATGGACAAAAATGAAATAATCGATATAGCCAAAAAAATTGATACCTTCGAAACATCAATTCTCCCATACGAAGACTGCTGTACAGTTTTTGTTGCAAAGCATCCAATTACAAGACCAGATTTAGATAAAATAAAAAAATATGAGCAAAAACTCGATTTAGATAAATTGATTAGTGATGCCATGTCAGAAATACAAGTATTTTAACCATCAACATAACAAAGCAAGGGAAGGAAAAAACATTATCGATAATCGGTAATGTTTTTTCCTTCCCTTGCTTTGTTATGTTTTCTACCTAGTTTCCGCTATTCGTTGTTGGAGGACCCCATTGCAAATTCTTTACCGATGAATTCAAACTTGAGGAATCAAAACCATACATATAATAATTAGTTTGATATTTGTTGTTAAATAAGTTCAGTAAAGGAATCACTGCATATCGCCATTCAGAATTTGCAGCATTTCCCCAAGGTACATTGTTTCCTTTATATAAAATTCTATACTCTACAACAACTATATAATCTTTCAAGTAATTTAAAATATATTTATTTGGAGTACCAGTAGGAGGATTTGATCCCTGAGAATACAATACCGGTATTCTGTAAGTTCCTAGAAGATTATTTATACAAAATTTTACTGATGATACTTTGTCATTACAATCTGGAGGATAAGCATAGTTTTGAGGGAATATTTCAGCATAATTTAGTCCTGCTTGCTGAGTTCTAATACTATAACTTCCGCTTCCAATGGACATACCGGGATTTAACTCGTATGAAAACCAATAAGGTAGTGGTGGGCTTACAAGTAAGTTTGCCGTATAAAAGTCTTTACCCATATATCCTACTCTAATATTTCTTTTAGACATTTTTGGTGTCAAATTAAGTGCCAGCGATACAGGACTATATATATTTGGATCAATCCCCGTGCAAGTAAAACAAAGTGCTGGAGTATAAGTAATAGGACTACTACTTGGTGCTGCAACAGTGTATGTTTGCCCTGGATTTGTAGTTGTAACACCGAATTCAAAATTCCTAGTATCGATATAGCTGGAATTTTCATATACTTTTATTGTATCCCGAATTTGAAGAGTTGGCAAAACATCCATAAACCAATTAGGATCATTTGCATCAATAGTAACCGTAAATGGAAGTGTCTCGCCAGTACTTATTGCACCATATCTAATCCTATCATTCCCAAACCAGGCTTTGATTCTGAATGCAGTCGAATCAACCGATCCAGAAAGAATAGGATTATAAGCAACATTAGGATCAACAACATTAGGCTCACCATAATCAGCATACGCCACTGTCCTATCTCCCATTGTCAAAACCCCAGGTATTACAGGTATTGCAAATATTACCAACACAAATAAAACACTTAGTATCACAATTGTACAAATGCTTTTTACATTCTTCATAAATAGAACCCTCCTTTAGATAGATATTCTTATGAACTGTAAAGATCGCACTTTTTTAATTTAGTCATTAGTAAAATGTCATATTAGATATTAAATTGGTTGAAAACTAATAAGAAAAAATATAATCCTTTAGAAACAGCTAAATAATAAATTCCGATTTTATTATTTAGCTGTTTCTATCGCTTATTTTTATTATATCATAAATCTAATATGATTTAATACAATTTTTTTATAATATCTAATTTTTATAATATCTAAAATAAAACAAAAAAGACAGAATACAGTTTGAATTGAACTGAATTCTGTCTTTTTTGTTTTATTTTAGATATTATTATTTAATTTCTACAGTTGATCCAACTTCTTTAAACTTAGCTTGTATTGAAGCTGCCTCGTCTTTTGAAATGTTTTCTTTCACTGTCTTTGGAGCTCCATCAACTAGGTCTTTTGCATCTTTAAGTCCTAACAATGTGATTTCTCTCACAACCTTAATAACCTTTATTTTGTCTGGCCCAACATCCTTTAATATTACATCAAATTCTGTTTTCTCTTCAACTGGAGCTGTTACTGCCGCTGTTGGAGCTGCTACTGCCATTGTAGCTGCTGCTGATACTCCGTATCTTTCTTCTAATGCCTTTACCATTTCTGCTAATTCGATTACCTTTAAATCATCAATATTTTCCATTATTTTTAAAACTTTTTCACTGGCCATTTTAATATTCCTCCATTAATTTTATTTTTTTTATATCAGTTAAGTATAAATCAAGCAGTTTGTTTCTTTTTGGCAATTGAATCTAATACAATAGCTAAGCCTCTTATATTTCCATTTAAAACATTTACCAATCCTACGATTGGTGAATTCAATCCAGCTAATACTTGCGAGATAATTACCTCTCTTGATGGTAACTCAGCTAAAAATTTGATTTCATCTAATTTTATTATTTTTCCTTCAACCACACCAACTTTAATTTTTAGTTTATCGTATTTTTTAGCATACTCTACTAAAACTTTTGCTGGAGCAACTAAATCATCTGTACTAATTGCCATTGCTGTCGATCCATTGAAATATGGTTCAAGCTCAACTAAATTATTTTCTTTTGCAGCTAGATTTGTCAATGTGTTTTTTACTACACTATAGTCAATATTTGCCTTCCTAAGCGCACATCTAAGCTCTGTATCTTGTTCTACAGTCAATCCTATGAATTCTGCAAATATTATTGTTGTAGCCTTTTTAATCTTTTCAGACAACTTCTTTACAACTTCCTTTTTTTGTTCAAGTATCTTTTGACTTGGCACTCTTTACACCTCCTTTTCATAATTAAATCATCCTGAGAAACAATAAATCCTCTCTTTCAACGAGTCATAGAGAGGATTTTTACTCAATATATATCAAAGAAATGCATTCTTTAAATAAACGAGTATTCTTAACCTCGGTAGGTAGAATCTATATCCTTTTATGCCTTTAGCACCTACTGTCTATGGTCGTTATACAAAAAAACATCATTATTTTTAATAAGTCTTATATTATTCTGCTAATTTGAGAGGATTTACCTTTACTCCAGGTCCCATAGTAGATGATAATACAACACTCTTTAAATACTGTCCTTTAGTTGCAGATGGTTTTGCCTTTATAATAGCATTCATTAATGTATGAAAGTTATCAGCTAATTTTTGAATACCAAATGATATTTTACCTATTGGACAATGGATAATATTTGTTTTGTCTAACCTATATTCAATCTTACCAGCTTTTATGTCTGTTATTGCCTTTGCAACATCCATTGTTACTGTTCCAGCTTTTGGATTTGGCATAAGTCCTTTTGGTCCTAACAATTTACCCAAACGACCTACAACTCCCATCATGTCTGGCGTTGCAACAACTACATCAAATTCAAACCAATTTTCGTTTTGAATCTTTGTAACAAGATCTTCTGCTCCTACAAACTCTGCTCCACCCTGTTCTGCTTCTTTCGCTTTATCACCTTTAGCAAAAACTAGAACACGTACCTTTTTGCCCGTTCCATGTGGTAAAACAACTGCTCCTCTAACCTGTTGATCAGCATGTCTTGAGTCAACGCCAAGCCTAATATGAATTTCAACTGTTTCGTCAAATTTAGCTTTAGCTGTTTTTAGAACTAGATCCAATGCTTCACCCGATTCGTATAACTTTAATCTGTCAACTAATTTTGCACTTTCTTTGTAATTTTTTCCTTTTGTCATTTTTTCACTCTCCCACTCGTGGTATTTTTTTTCGGAAACTTTAGTCTCCTCCCACACTATTAGACACATACTTTCAATCTTCCTCTACAACAATTCCCATACTTCTAGCTGTTCCAGCTACCATACTCATAGCTGCCTCTAAATCTGCAGCATTTAAATCTGGCATTTTTAATTCTGCAATTTTTTCAACTTCACTTTTTTTAATCTTTGCTACCTTGTCTCTATTCGGCTTACCAGAACCACTCTCTATTTTACATGCCTTCTTCAATAGTACTGAAGCCGGAGGAGTTTTCGTAATAAAACTAAAGGATCTATCAGCATATACAGTAATTACTACTGGAATAATTAAACCAGCATCCTTTGCAGTCCTTTCATTAAACTCCTTACAAAAACCCATCAAGTTCACTCCATGTTGTCCTAGCGCTGGTCCTACCGGCGGAGCAGGTGTTGCTTTTCCCGCAGTGATTTGTAGTTTTACAAATCCGGTTATTTTCTTTGCCATTTTTCCACCTCCCAAATTTCCTTAATTTTTTTCTTAATAAAATAAAACACTTTATATCTTTTGAATTTGCACTAATTCCAATTCAACTGGCGTTTCTCTTCCAAACATTGATACAGATACTTTGACCTTTTTCTTTTCAAGATTTATTTCTTCGACTATACCAATGAAGTTTTCAAGAGGTCCTGATATAACCCTTATACTGTCCCCTACCTCATAGTCGAGAATCGGAGCAAATTCTTCTACTCCCATTGTCTTTATTTCATCATCTGTCAAAGGAACAGGTTTTGATCCAGGACCAACAAATCCAGTAACACCACGTGTATTCCTGACGATATACCATGATTCATCCGTCATAATCATTTTTATAAGCACATATCCTGGAAAGACTTTCCTTAATGTTGCTTTTTTCTTTCCATCCTTAATTTCGATCTGCTCCTCCATAGGCACAACTATATCTAAAATAAAATCTTGCATATTCCTATTTTCAACAATTTTTTCTATATTAGCTTTAACTTTATTTTCGTACCCTGAATATGTATGAACTACATACCATTTACCAGCATCAGATACGTCATTTATCATCTTGCCTATGGCCTCCTTTAAATTTCATTATAAATCTCTTCTTTTCTCATTTCGCTTGAATTTATCATACGTTATATATCCAACTTCTAAGCATCTCTAACCCAGAGTCAGCTATCCAAATTATACACCCAACAATAAAGCATGACAATAATACTGTTACTGTATTATTAATCAATTGAGTCTTATTAGGCCAAATAACTTTTTTTAATTCATTTTTCAATTCTTTTATAAATCTTAAAAAGTTTTTCTTTGTTGTTTCAAATTTTGATGTTTTAACTTCTTCTACCATACTTACCATCTCCAACAATCAGATTTTTTGTATTAATATCAATTCATTCTTTGTAAGAAAACGCAAGTCTGCTAAAATAATAAATCATAAACCAAAAAATTATTTTGTTTCTTTGTGTGGAGTATATTTCCGACAGAATCTACAATATTTATTCATTTCTAGTCTATCTGGATCATTTTTCTTGTTCTTCATAGTATTATAGTTTCTCTGCTTGCATTCTGTACAAGCTAATGTCACTTTTGTTCTCATGTTTCCACCCCCATAAAACCTTCTTGAAAATTTTGTGCATAAAAAAAAGACTTACACCCTAAAGCAAGTGTAAGTTTAGCACAATAATTCTCAGAAGTCAACAACTAAAATAGTGGCAATCCGTTGCAATCTATTTACTCATATAAAATTTGCTCTTGCTTCCCAAATAATCTTTTACAATTCTCAAAGCCTCACCAAATCTTTGAAAATGTACAATTTCTCTTTCCCTTAAAAATTTTAATGGCTCGATTACATCCGGATCATCTGCAAGATTTATAAGATATTCATATGTTGACCTTGCTTTCTGTTCTGCCGCCATATCTTCATATAAATCAGTAATAGGATCTCCCTTTGATTGAAGACAATCAGCTGAAAATGGAATCCCCGCTGCACTTAAAGGATATATTGCTCTATCGTGATCAGAATAATATGCCCCTAAGTCAGCATCTTTGATATCTTGAATACTTGATCCCTCAACTAATTGACGTACAATACTTCCTACGATTTCAAGATGAGCCAATTCTTCAGTTCCGATATCGTTCAAAACTGCCCGTGCTTCAGGTGTTACCATTGAAAATCTTTGGCTCAAATATCTTATTGATGCCGCTAATTCTCCATCCCCCGAACTGAACCTATAGCATGTCTGGCGTGCAAAGGCTTGGCAGATATGAGATTGAGCCGTGCGGTCTGGAGGATGCAGGGAGAATTGAATTTATAGGAATAAACAATTAATGATAAAAGCTAATGATAACTATCTGCTAAAAAAATTTAATAAATACATCATTTCAATTTATTTTTGTAACATAAAAATTGAATCGTAACATATAATATGTTATAATCGAAATATAAATGTTACAAAGAAGGTGAATAAATGATTCAATATCTTTACGATACTTTAGGAATAGAAGCTAGTTTAGTTAATTTTAGTGATAAGAATAAATTACCATTTTATTTAATTGAAAATTATCATTTTTCGGTTTTGAGAATTTTGGAACAGGATTTTATTTATCTTGAGGTAATAGATAAATTACCTTCTACTGGCAATATAAAAAAACATATGGAAACCATTTATAAAAAATGTAATATGTCTTGTGTAATAGGAATTAAAAAAATTTCAAGTTATCAAAGAAAAAGACTTATTGAAGAAAGAATACCGTTCATTGTACCTTACAACCAGTTATTCTTACCATCATTAGGCGTTTCTTTGACAGAAAAAACAAATAAAGAACTCATCGTTGCACCATTTGAACTTTTTTCACCTGCAACGCAAGTGTTATTCTTATTTTTGTTGTATAGTAAGAACTTAAGTATAATAAATCCTACAGATGCAGCAAAGAAATTAAATTTTTCAAAGATGACCATGACAAGAGCCTTTGCAGAGCTCCAAAACTTAGGTCTGGTAACTGCCAAATCTGAAGGAACAAAAAGATTATTCTCAGTTGCAGAAACTCCAAAAGATTTATTTGAAAAAGGTAAAAAGTTTTTACGAAGCCCGGTTTCAAAAAAAGTATATACAGATGATAAGTTATTATTACAAAAATCCAAAATATCAGGCTTGCAGGCATTAGCAAATAAAACAATGCTAAACCCACCACGTCATCAGATTAGAGCTATTAAGAAAGATGAACAGCGTTTAAAAGAGATCACCTTATATAATGAGGAATATTTAGATAATGACGCAGCTTACGAATTAGAATTGTGGAATTATAATCCAGATATCTTTTGCAGTGATGACGTAGTTGATATTATTTCTCTTGTAGCATCTTTGCAGGAAACAAAAGATGAACGAATTCAAATTGAGATACAAGACTTATTGGAGGGTTACCAATGGTAAAAGGAATAGACATTTTTAAAAAATATTTTAAAGATTTTTCAGATCAATATGTAGTAATTGGTGGCACAGCTTGTGATTTGTTAATGGAAGAAGCAGGTGTAGACTTTCGTGCAACAAAGGATTTTGATGTAGTCCTGATTATTGAAGCATTGAAAGAACCTTTTGTAAAAGCCTTCTGGCAATTTATTAATGATGGAGGATATACAATCAGACAAAAGAGCAATGGGAAACCGCAATTTTATCGATTTTGTAAGCCAAGTTCACAAGAATACCCAGCGATGATTGAATTGTTTTCAAAAATGCCAGATTCGCTTTTAAATAACACCAGTAACAATTTGATACCCTTACATATAAGTGAAGAAGTATCAAGCCTATCGGCTATCCTCGTTGATGAGTCATATTACAATTTTTTATTAAATGGTAGAGTGTTTATAGGTGAATTACCTATACTTGATGCCGTACATCTAATTCCATTTAAAGCAAAAGCATGGCTGGATTTAAGCTTAAGAAAAAATAACGGAGAACAAATCGATACAAAGAATATTACCAAGCATAAAAATGATATTTTTAGACTTTTTACACTTTTATCCCGGGATTTAAGAATTGCTCTTTCCGATACAATTTTGAATGATATGAAAGAATTCATAGAACAAATGCAAATTGAAAAAATCGATTTGGAGATTATGGGTTTAGGCAAACAATCTAAAGATGAGATATTAGCGATTCTAGAGCAAATCTACATCCTCAATAAATAAAGGTTTACTATTGCAATTAGCAGTCAAGACCATTACATGTCGTGATATTTTCAACCCTGCATTTAATAAGCTGGATTAAATCATTAGGTGACAATTCAATTTGGTGTCCAAGCTTCCCCGCACTAATAATTATTTTATCTAATGATATACAAGATTTATCTAAAACAGTCTTATACTCTTTCTTCATTCCTACGGGAGAACATCCTCCACGAATATACCCTGTAACCTTGTTAATGTCTATAACCTTTATCATCTCAACAGCCTTTTCATTTACAGCTCTTGCTGCTACTTTTAAATCAAGTTCCTCGCTAACAGGAATAACAAAGACAAAATACTCTCTGCTTGTTCCCTGTGCAACTAGGGTTTTGTAAACTTGTTCAACCGATTGGCTTAATTTTTTCGCAACAGATATTCCGTCAATCAATCCGTCACTGTGATCATAAGTATATATTTTATATGAAATTCCTGATTTATCAAGAATTCGCATCGCATTTGTCTTCAAATTCGACATAGTTGTTCCTCTTTTCATAAAATGCATAAATATCTTTAATTTTCTAGTAGAAGCGTTTTTCTGAAGCACGATATATCTCTGACACGTTCTAATAGCTCATTAAAATAGTCTGCACCAAACTTTTTAGGATTTTTTAATCTTTCACCTTTCATGGCAAATCCTTGTTCGATAAATCAAAAACTCGCCTTTTTAAAAATTATCTAATTCGCTACTCAGATCCTCACTCCTCGTATTCACCTTTCGTGAACACTCTTGAATCATTCTACTTATATATCTTCTTTTTTAAACTTACAAGTTCCTCCAACATCGCAGGACGGCGTGAATACATTTCAATCAACTGCTCGATCAGCTCTAGTGCTTTGATTTTTTCACATGTTTCTATAAAATTTTTAATAATATGGCATACCTTTTTATATTTTCCTCTATCCGTTGCTTGCCTAGCTTCTGAAAGGATGTGTTCTTCATATATTTTGCAAACTTCATCCTTATATTTCCCTGCTAATTGCTTCCCATAATCAGAAATATAGTAATTTCTTTTCTGGACTTCCTTAATCAATAAGTCCAGTTCATTTTCCTCAGACAAAAGTACACAGTAATATTGAACTCCAATTTTTTCACTCAATTCCTGCCATAATAGGTTGCGCTGCTCTTCCCATAAACCTTTTTGCAAATACATCTTCTTTAACTTTCCAAAATATTTAATATCACCTTTGATTAGTATTGCTCTAACTATTGAAAGCAGAGCATCTTCTTCACCCGTTATTTGATAAATTTCCTCTAAAAAATAATACCATTCACTTGGCTTATGATATATTGTTCTGACATCCATCTCTAGAGCATCTGTGCATAGACCTATAGCAAAAGCATACTGTTTATTTTCAATTGCTTTACGAACTGCGATTTTCCTGAACTCTGGCACATCAAGGTTGTCCAATAGATATTTATTAGCAGTCTCTATGCCATTAAGACGTTCTGTGATAGAGAGAATAATAAGCATTTTGTCAGGATCTTTATTTGACTCATATCTTTCACCATGAGTAGATATGATGTCGTATATTTTATGAGATTGCTCCTCATTTTTGATAAAATAAACTGCTGATTGAAGAAGGTGATAGACCCAATCGTCCCATCCATCAAAAGCTTTATTTTTTGCAGTCTTTATAAGTGCTTCAAAATAATACCTGCCGTCTATTTCTGAAACAGTTTTACAAAGTTTGTTGATCTCAGAAAGGCAGCCAAAAATTATCTCCCCAGCAGCGCCTGAGGAATCGTCTGCATGAGAAACGAGGCGAACTGTTTCAAGAAGTAACATTATGAAAATATCAAATGCTTGCTGGTATGCCTCTGCTTTAGCATAATCTTCTCCCTGCTGCATAATGTAATAAAGCTCAGAACATACTTTATTAGATTATGGCATGCACTGTAGGGTAGAAAGCCTCGATCAGAATTTCTGCGTATAGAAGTCTTTATTTGATTCTTAAGTTCTGTTAATTGTTGACTATTTGGCATATTGTGTCCCCATCTTTTAAAAATTAAATATAATTTTATCTCATACTGTTATAACACTGTACAGCTAAGGATAATGCGAATATCAGTTGTTTTCTTTTAGTTCTTTCATTCGATGTTAACATCCTTTCATTGTATGGATTATGCATAGTTCAATCAACCCATAATCTCTAAGCCAATTATAACTTTATCTCCCAATGCCCACTTTTTTCAGAACCTATTCGCTTCAAATATCCCTTTTCTTTTAATTTCGCAATATAATTTTTAACTGTTCTAACACTGTACCCTGTTTCTTCTGAAATTTTCGTTGTGGAAATTTTATTATCATTTTTTATAAGCTCCATAATCATCTTTTCTTTATCGGTGCAACTATCGGTGCAACTATCGGTGCAATTATTCCTTGAGTTAAGTTCCTCATCAAATTGAAATGTGACCCGGATAAAGTTTGTTAGAATTTCAAAAATTGAACGGTCATACATTTTTAAAATTCTTTGTAGTCCTGAACCCAAATGTTCCACCATTTTCAAATCTTTAAAAATTCGCATCAATTCCTTGTTTCTCGGTGCAGAAATTCCATTAAAAAATTCTTCCTTTGTTAAGGATTGCGGAAGTGTTCCGGAAGATGTTATTACAATTCTATTTGAAAATATTTCTACTACTGGAGGAATTTCGTTTGAGTAGTCATTGTGCACGATAGCGTTGATAACAGCCTCTCTAAGAGCAACACTATCCACTAAACGTCTTTCAATACGTTGCTTGCTTGTAATCTTTGTTCTTGTAATGTTTTCTATATCCAACTTGTTAAGAATATTGTCTGTAGCTTTAACAATTGAACAATATCCAAATTCAGCATTTTCAACAAGATCAACTTTATCAATACCCGAATATTTAGCTACTTTCATAGAAAGACCGTTGTTATCTGCTAGAAGATATGCATTATAATTATATTTTCCATCATCCGTTAGCAATTCTAAATTTTTTGCAAACTGCTCATTTAATTTAAATCTGTTTTCTTCGTAAAAAATTTTGAGTTGAGCAAAGGTTAATTATTTTATAAGGATCTTTTTTGATTAAGATAACTGTTTGTCCAGGGCTAAAATCTACCTTCAATTTATTTCCATAGCGTTCATTAAACCACTTACTTATATGTCCAAATAAACTCTTCCCTGTAAATACTTCTTGCTTAGCTTCACTTGAACTAGCAAGTGGGACATTAATTTTGAACCGAATGGCAACTTCTCTAAAAGTCTGCAATTCCCTTGATTTAATCGGGATCCCTTTTATCTTTAAATATTCGTCAATCTCTTCCATCAATTTATTAAAGTCATCTTCAGTTTTTGGTAAGTTTTGCATTGTAAGCTCCTTTTTCAGTCTCTGTACATGTAAAAATCCAATTTAAATAATATACTATTATACTTTGCTCCCACATTCCCATTAATAGACAATACAAGAAACTCATAAAAAAATTTCCGCACCATTTCCAGTTATTATCAACATATCAATTATATCTAACTATATTGGATTTGAAAAGGCAACCGGAATGTGATTTTTTTGTAAATCAGAAAAGAATTCTATCAATCTTTTTTCCAGACAGCATCTATGCATTAGCCTGGACGCCCCCTTTTTTTGCCCGAAAACTTTAGTTTGCGTGGCACTAAAAATGGTGGGCGTCCAGACCTTGTTTTAGTGCCTGTTTCTCTGCCCGATTCATTCCTTAAGTTTAACCTCAATCGCTATGAAACAAACACTTTGGAGCTTCAAAAACACATTGCATATCACATTATACATCGCATTCCATGCCGCAATCTAAAAACGAAATGGAATGTGTTTGAAAATTCATAGAATACAAAGGAATCATGTGAATCTTATATTAAAATCTCTGAAATATTTTTTTACAGGTTGCTTTTTTCAACACCAAATTCGTATTTATATCTAGATGCTAAATAACATATCATACAAATCTTATTAATATCATTTAAGCAGAGGTGAATTTTATGAAGAATTCTAAAGACACTTCAAATGAAAAATCTTCAAACAATATACAGGTAAACAATATATTCAGCCAAAATGAACAGGATTTTAAAAGCATCTTAAAAGAAGGAATAAAAAGCATCATATCTAATGGATGCAGTAATCCAAATGTGATAAAATCAAAATAGCAGATAGTTATCAAAAATTGAGCTGGAGAGGAGAATTTTTGATGAGTGCTCCTGGTAACTATTTTAGTAATTTGAATGATATAAAGATTTACAATGTTGGTATTTATCTTAGATTATCAAAGGAAGATGAAATTACCGGTCAATCTGAAAGTATAAACAATCAAAGAGATTTTTTGACTTCCTATGTTTTAGAACAAGGATGGAATATTATTGATGTTTATATTGATGATGGTTTTAGCGGTTTGAATTTTGATAGACCAGCATTCAAAAAATTAATTTCGGACATTGAAAACAAAAAAGTCAATTTGGTTATAACAAAGGATTTATCAAGATTAGGCAGGGACTATATTGATACAGGTTATTATATTGAGCGTTATTTTCCGCAGAAGAATATTCGATATATCGCTTTAAATGATGGCATTGACACTTTTGCGAATTCTGCGAACAATGACATGAGTCCGTTTAAATCTGTTATTAATGATTTATATGCAAAGGATATATCGAAAAAAGTTCGTTCGGTAATGGATACAAAGCGGAAGAATGGTCAGTTTATTGGTGCATTTGCTCCTTATGGGTATAAAAAAGACCCCGCTAATAAGAACAAGTTTATTATTGATGATGAAGTTGCTCATATTGTAAAAAGGATTTTTAGCTCGTACTTGTACTTACACGGGAAAAGTATGAATAATATCGTAAAACAGCTTAATGCCGAAAAGATACCTTGCCCTGCAAAATACAAGAGTACAAATAGCACATACAAAAATGCAATGGTTAAGCGTTATTTGTGGACTCAGGAAACAGTCAAGCGTATCTTAACTAATCCTTCATATATGGGAAACATGACGCAGGGGCGGCAAGTTAAAATTAATTATAAACTTGAAAAATATCGAAAAATCCCGAGTAAGGATTGGATTATAGCATTAGATACCCATGAGCCTATCGTCTCTCATGAAGACTTTACAACAGTACAGGAACTAATTCAAAAAAAGATTGTACATTTTGACAAAGGTGAAGAAGCTTCTCACCTACTGAATGGTTTTCTATTTTGTGCGGATTGCGGAGCAAAAATGACCTATAGAAGGAACTGTTCCAAGAAAATGGTTGCACTTTGCATTACATATAGTAAATTTGGACCGAGTCAATGCAGCAGCCATTTAATACAAGAATCAGTAATCGACAATTATGTTATCAGCGAGTTGAAAAAGATTGCAAATTATGTCCTTGAAGAAGATTTTTATGAGCAATTCAGCAAACTTGAACCTGTACAGGATGATAGCATTGATAAAGAGATGGAACAGATAAATAAAAAACTATTTGAAACAAGGTCAATAATAAAATCTCTGTACACAGACAAGTTCAAGGGGATAATAGACGAAGATATGTTTTTGCAAATGTCCAGAGAATATAATGAGGATAAGGAAAGATTAGGTGTTAGGTACTCCCAGCTTACTGAGAAAAAGAAAGAAATGGGGAGTTCAAATACTACTGATTTCCTTAAGCTAATCAAAGAAATTGTAAATTTTGAAAGACCAGACAAAACATTGTTATCTAAATTGATTGATTGTATAAAGATATCCAAAGAAAGAGAAATAAATATATACTACAGCTTCCGAAACCCTTATTAGTAGCTGATCTTGGACATCCTAAAGGTACGAGTCGCCCTCTGGTCCCCCATATTGAGTTATAATAAATTTAGCCATCTTAGGATTTGGATTCTTTATTTTTACAGGATATTCTAATTTTTTCTCATAAAGCCACATAAACCTATCTCCTTTCTTCTGGTAGAAAATAATTAAATTCATACTCCCATGGCCATGGATTTTTGATCCATTGCCATAAATTTGATGGATTCGGTCTATTTGTACATAAAGGTTCATACATACTTTCGTATAGATCTTTAAGTTGCTTTGACATACATACTGCTTTATTAAATTTCATTAAAACCACTTCATCGTTTGGATGCGTATCAAGATATAGATTTAAGTCAATTGTCATAAAATCCAATGCTGATATTCGTTTTAATAGGTCATCTCTTCTGGTATCCATATATTCTCTCCTTATTATAGTTTAAACATAGATTTTTTCATAATTTATTAGGCTTAAAATAAGGATCATATAATTCTGGAAAACAGTTCCTTTCCTTAACGCTTCGAGTGGACAAAATGTTTCAAAAGAAATTTGTAAGGTACATACGCATTTGCCAATTTAACATTATCTATAACCATCTTTGACCTTCATTTAAAACGCTTGTATAAGATAAACACTCCTCGGTTTACATAAGATTGTTTATAATATATTATTATTTAGATACAGTAGTTGTTCCAATCTTAATTTCTATAAATATCAACGGTTGTGTTCTGAATTTATTGGAGTCAAGCAACCTCTAATGGGTTTTAAAGATTTTCAGAAAGTCTATAAGAATTCTAAATACGCAAATCATCAATGAAAGGGATAATATTATTTTGTTGAATATTTCCCGCATATTTTACAGTTTCTATAGCAAAGATATTGTCAAAAGAAAGAGACTGTAAAATATGAATTTTGATATTTACACAAGATTATTTACAGTCTCTCTTGCACCAGAAAATTCTCATCTTTT
>CAVYEU010000011.1:0-19879 GCA_963767415.1 uncultured Eubacteriales bacterium | reverse complement strand
TTGTTTTTAATTAAATCAATAACTATCTTTACTTTTCTTGATGAAATACGAGCATACTTGTACTCTGCTCTTCCACAATCTCTACCAATTCCAAGTTCTTTCTTCTCTTTCTTTGTGAGAATTGGTTGTCTGTTAGACTTTCTAAATATTTTTTTAGTATTATCTAACAAATCAACATTATTTTCATTTACTACATCAATTTCAACCTCTTTTTTGCTCACTTTTATAAGTCCTCCTTTCTGAATTCCTAAATCTTTAGAATCTTTCCCCATCATTTCAAAGCTGTTGAGCGTTCTGTTTTTCCGCCATGTCCTTTAAATGTTCTTGTCGGCGCAAATTCACCTAGTTTGTGACCAACCATTTCTTCTGTAACATAGACTGGAATATGCTTTCTTCCATCATGTACTGCAAATGTGAAACCGATCATATCAGGAAGAATAGTTGATGCTCTTGACCAAGTCTTTATTATTACTTTTGAATTTTTCTCAATCATCTTATGAACCTTTTTTAGTAGTTTTACATGTATAAAAGGCCCTTTTTTAACTGACCTACTCATATTACTTTTCCTCCAAATTTAATTATTTTTGTTTCCTTCTTTTAACAATATAGTCATCACTCTTCTTCTTTTTATTTCTTGTTTTATAACCTAATGTTGGTACACCCCATGGCGTTACTGGACTTGGTCTACCAATTGGTGATTTACCTTCACCACCACCATGTGGATGATCTACAGGGTTCATAGCGACACCTCGTACTGTCGGTCTAATACCCATCCATCTTTTTCTTCCAGCCTTACCAATTTTAACATTTTCATGTTCTAAATTCCCTACTTGACCTATAGTTGCTTTACAGTCAATTCTTATCATTCTTACTTCGCCGGATGGAAGCCTTAATTGAGCAAATTTACCCTCTTTAGCCATAAGTTGCGCCCCACCACCTGCTGCACGTACTAATTGTCCACCTTTTCCAGGTTTTAATTCTATATTGTGAACCATAGTACCAACAGGTATATTACTAAGTTTTAATGAATTTCCTGGCTTAATATCTGCTGTCTCACCAGCCTCAATCAAATCTCCAACTTTAAGACCTAGAGGAGCTAATATATATCTCTTCTCTCCATCCGCATAGAATAGTAGCGCAATATTTGCAGTTCTATTTGGATCATATTCAATAGCTGCAACTTTGGCAGAAATTCCCTCTTTTTCTCTTTTGAAATCAATAAATCTATATTTTTGTTTTGCACCACCACCATGATGACGCACTGTTATCCTACCGTATGAGTTTCTGCCACCTGTTTTTTTAATTGGTTGCAAAAGTGACTTTTCAGGTTCTTTCTTGGTAATCTCTTCGAAGGTTAATACTGTCATAAACCTTCTTGCAGGAGAGGTAGGATTATATTTTTTAATTGGCATTTCTATCACTCCTTTAATAAAAACTATTTTACTATTCCGAATTCTTCTATTTCTGTCTTGTACTTTTTGCTTGCAGCTTCGTATTTCCCACCTTTTATCTTATACATCAATGTTTTTGGATCAGCATCGATTTTTACAATTGCCTTTTTCCAATTAGGTCTTCTTCCTTCGCTATGACCTTGTCTTTTCAATTTTCCTTCATAATTACTCGTATTAACTTTTAGAACTTTTACTTGAAATATAATTTCCACAGCTTGCCTAATTTCAGTTTTAGTTGCATTTGTTGCAACCTTAAATGTATATTTATTTTCAGCTATACATTCATTACTTTTTTCAGTAATCATAGGTGTTATAATAACATCTGTAGGTCTTTTCATTACACGTACACCTCCTCTACCTTACTAACTGCATCTTTTGTTATAATAAACTTTTCATGTTTTAGTATATCATAGACATTTAAAGTATTAACTAAAAGAGTCTTAATTCCAGGAATATTTCTTGCTGATTTCTGTATATTTTCGTCTTTTTCGGATAATACAATAACTGCACTATTATCAACTTTAAGATTTTTCAAGGCATCTACTACTTGTCTTGTCTTAATAGTATTAAAGCTTAAATCATCTAAAACAATAATCTCTTGTTCTAAGACCTTTGAAGACAATGCTGATTTTAGTGCAAGTCTCTTTACTTTTTTATTAATTGAAAAGCTAAAGTTTCTTGGTTTTGGCCCAAATATAATTCCACCTTTTATACATTGTGCAGAACGAATACTACCCAATCTTGCTTTACCCGTTCCCTTTTGCCTATGAGGTTTTCTACCTCCACCCCTAACTTCACTTTTTGTCTTAGTCGATTGAGTCCCTTGTCTCATATTTGATAATTGGTTTAAAACAGTAGTATGAAGTGCATTTTTATTTACTGTTATTCCAAAAATACTTTCGCTTAATTCAATATCTCCAATGACATTTCCACTTATATCGTATACGTCAACTTTTGGCATTTACAAAGCCTCCTTTCTTTCATTATTAATCAGTTTTTACTGTATCTTTAATTATAACTAAACCACCCTTTGGTCCAGGAATCGCTCCTCTAATAAGAAGTAAGTTCCTTTCGGCATCTACATTAACCACAGCGAGATTTTGGATTGTAACCTGATCAACCCCCATGTGTCCTGGCAATTTTTTACCTTTGAATACACGAGCTGGTGTCGTATTCGAGCCCATTGATCCCGGCCTTCTATGATACATTGAACCGTGAGTTTCATCACCACCTGATTGACCATACCTCTTAATTGTTCCTTGGAATCCTTTACCCTTTGAAATACCAGTAACATCAATCATATCACCAGCTTTGAACATTTCTTGAACTACTATCTGCTGACCTACTTCATAGGTTTTATCATCAGTCACTCTAAACTCTTTCAGGTATTTAAATGGACTAATCTTTAGTTTTAAGAATATTCCTTTTTCAGGCTTGTTTAATTTCTTTTCCGGAACATTTACGAAACCAACTCTTACAGCTTTGTAGCCATCTCTTTCAATTGTTTTATTTTGAATAATTGTACATGGCCCAGCTTCAACAACTGTAACTGGAATTATAACTCCATCTTTATTAAAAATTTGAGTCATACCTACTTTTTTACCTAAAATAAATTTTTTCATTGATATCCCTCCTAATCGGTTATTGGTTCATATTTGCTATGAACTTGACCTGCACTTACCGCGTCTTCCAAACACTAGCTTGCAAAATCAAGCTTTATTTCGATATCTACACCCGCTGGCAAATCCAATCGCATCAACGCATCTATTGTTTTTGGAGTTGGCTCTTGTATATCGATCAATCTTTTATGTGTGCTCATTTCAAATTGTTCACGAGCATCTTTATACTTATGTGGTGCCCTAAGTATTGTAAAGATTTCTTTTTTGGTCGGCAATGGTACTGGTCCGGAAACCCTTGCCCCCGTTCTCTTCGCTGTATCAACAATCTTTTCTGCCGATTGATCAAGTATTTGATGGTCAAATGCTTTTAGTTTAATTCTTATTCCTTGTTTGTTTGCCACATTATTCGACATAGATTAACCTCCTCTTTTTTATTTGTGTCGGACTTTCTAATCGTTTGATCCTCTAGATTAACTATTAGTGCCCTTACAATAAGACATTTCTGCACACTATGCCGGGTGTTTCTTTTATAACTATAAACAAAACCCAGAACCCTACCTATATTCATATATAGGCACAACCTGGGCTGTACTAGCTAATTATTACATTCTAAGCTAAATTATCGCAAAATGTACAGTGACTTATCGCCCGGTTTCTTGAATCGGACATTCTCCATAAAAGTTACCTACCTCTAAGATAGCAATCTTTTATTTCATCGTCTGCCTCGCCACAACATGAGATATTATACAACAGTCCTTTAATAAATTCAAGAACTTTTTTTTATTTCTTTAATTAATGTAATGAAGATTATTACTGCAATTTGGAAGAGTATTAAACAAAGCTTAGAAGAAAAAAAGAAAGAGAAAAGCTACTAGAAGCGTACTTATTTAACAGGTTTTACCGGTCTTGAATTTGCAATTTTTGGTTTAAGTTGACGCATATGACTATTTTATATTCATAGCAATGACATTTCATGCGAATTTATTAAAAGCACAAAATCAGAATTTTAAAATCTTATAAAGATATCTTGGTCAACGTCAGATAAAAAATCTCAGCTTTAAGAACTGGAACTCATTTTCTAACTGTTCCTTAGTATGGCGCATAGAATTCAATTTTTCTAGTAAAACCGAATAAACTCAAAATCGCTTCAATTGCTTCAGTTATTTTCTCCCAAAATGATTCAAAAAAGTTCTTTCTTGTATAACTTTTGTTATTCATGACAGCTCTCATTGGTTGGTTTGCTTGCTCTGATTTATTAGAGCCTATACTGTCATCTATTGAAATAATATGATATGCATCTGGATCTATTTCTTGTAATTCAAACGGTCTACCATTATGCTTGTCAATAAACTCAACAATTTCATTAGACAAAACATAACTAAAAAATGCACTATTTAAAATAGCATATTTTCCGCAAGAATATCCATCGTGCTGTTCATGTGTTTCAGAATAAGTATATTTGACTTTTGGATAATGCATTTCGAATTCTCTCATAACTTTATCAGGAATCTGTCCTGCAAGGGAATCCACATATAATAAGTTTATTTGGTTTGTATCAACATGATCACGCACAGCAACCAATGTTGTCCAATGACTACTTCCTAAATTAAGAGGTATTACTAATTTTTCTTTGTTAGAGAGTTTAAATCTAGTAATTGTATAATATAATTCACTATATACTTCATTCGGCTCAATATAGCCAGCTAATCCATTTACCTGTATATCTCTTGAATTCATCTCCGGTTCGTCCGAATTCGAAGAAACAGTATTTAAGTACACATCTTCTTTGTGATTAATGTCATTTCCCAAATTAAATGAATCTATTAATATCTTTTCAATTTCATCATCTTGCAACCATCTATGTTCTTCTTCGTTTTGCTTGAGTGCACCATTTATAGTGCCTTGTAGATAGTCACGTAGCATTCTCCTTTGATCAATTGATAATTGATATCTTTCCATTCTCGAAAGTATCAATTGTTTTCCATTGATTTCATTTCCATACATACAGATACCTCCCCACAAATTAAAAATAAAACTAGCTTTTCTTCTATATATAATTTACGTTTTAATAATATGATTTTTATACATATCTTTCAATAGCAATCACCAAATAATATAATCTATTTTAGTTTATTTTGCATTATATTATTGGGTAACTAAAAATGCAAAAGAAATTACTTGCAGATTAAGAAATATTAAGAGCATACCTTAATCTGCAAGAATTATTCCTTTTTTTCTATTTTTTTGCCATATTTTTTGGTTTCGATGGTTTTGAAATATCAGCTAATAAATCTGATGCTGCTTCCATTGTATAGCTATCACTTGTAGCAAAATCTCCAAGTGATACCATACCTACAATCTTTTGGTTTTCGACAACTGGAATCCTTCTAATTTGCTCTGCCGCCATTATTTTTGATACATCATCTATGTCCATTTCTGGAGATACGGTTTTCACCTGAGATGTCATAACATCCCCGACCGATAGAGTCTGTGGATTAGTTCCATGTGCAACATTTCTTACAACAATATCCCTATCTGTTACTATTCCTACTACTCCGTTTTGATCACATACAGGTATTACACCTATATTGTGTTTCTGCATTAACTGTGCCGCTTCAATAACCTTTGAAGTTAGATTTACAAATGCAATATTTTTCGTCATTATTTCTTTTACTTTCATTGATTATCATCCCTTTTATAAATTAATTAGTCTTGTTTATTATAATTTCCATATGTTTATACATATATTCATATTTATTATTTAAATATTTTTTGATATACTACATTTTAATGATGAAAAAAGGAGGGATTTGATTAATTTGTTTGAAAAATTTAAATTTTTCTTAACATCAATAATTTTCTTATTTATAGTTTTTCTTGCCTTTCCGAATAATAGCTTATTTGGCTTAACAAAAAACAATCTGTCTATGATAAAAATAGCTTATTTGATAAAAATAGCTTATTTGATAAAAATAATTTGTTTGTAGAAATTTCAACAGTTAATCCTAATATTACAACATTGACTTCAGATTCTGCTAATAAGCTAATACTAAAGGTCTCTGTTTCGGATTCGTTAGGAAACCCTATTCCGAAGATTCGTCTTAATTCTTCTGTAGAGAATAAAGCAAGGATCAATTTATCCAAAAGACTTCATATCAGACAATAATGGTGAGTATCTTTTGATATACACACCACCTGATTACAGTGAAGAAGATTTAAAAAAAGTTAATAAATCAATAAATATAACTACTGGAATTGTAAACTCCGATGTTAAATCTAGTATAAGTTTTAAACTTACATCTATTCCAATTGTTTTTTTGCATGGATATCTATCAAATCATGATTTATTAAATGATATGATAGACTATTTTTCAAAAAAGAATTATAATTGTTCTTCGATTGATTATCACTCTGAGAATGGCGTAAAGGCGTCCGCAAATGAACTTAATACCTTCCTTTTAAATAAAAAAATAGAATACCTAAATAAAGGGATCCAGATAAATAAGTATATCTTAGTTGCCCATAGCATGGGAGGCTTGGTAACAAGGTATTATACATCAAGTGAACAATATATTAAAAATAATAATGTATCAAAATTAATATTTATATCCGTACCACATAATGGTTCTCACATAGCGTATCTAGGACTGAATTATTATAATGATCAGGGAATAAAAGATCTTATTAAAGGTAGTTCTCTATTTACTATTCTTTTCCCAAATATGATTAATATAGGACTCAACAGTAGTATTCAGGTAGGCAATATTTTAGGTCAGTACGATGAAGTCGTTTCACTTGAAGATGACAGTTTAAGTGAATGGGGAATAGAAACGGAAGTTTTTAACGTAGGAGGCAATAATCTATCTATTAATAGTATAATTAATGGAAATATAACTATATCTCCAAATCATAAAGCGATTTTAAATAATCTAAAAGTTTTTGACCGAATAAAAGATATGGCTGACCATAATCTACCATACCCGATCCTACGAAAAAAGTAAGTATGCTTAGGAGCTTATTTCCTAACCACTCCTTAATATCCTGTGGATAATAAACAATTTCTTAATCATCTAAAACACTTTATTCTTATACCTTCCAAGAACAGTGCAATTGATCCTGTGAATAAATACGGGATAATTGTGGATAACTTTTCGATTTGCCCACAATTATCCCATATTTATTCACTTCTAATAAATATTTATCCACAAAATAAATTTAAACGAACTACAAACATGGATTTTAGTTTTACAATTAAGTTATTTTAGATGGTTGATGCATCATTTGCACAACTGTTAGTTTCAAATGCTAATCTTCTAATTTGATGAACCTACTAATTACCTTGATTTAACTTCAATAGAGGCTTTTACATCCATTTTATCAGAATTCAAGGGTGCATTATTATTTATATCCCATGATAGAAGGTTAGGTTTATTGATAGTGTTGCACAAAAATTACTACTAATAAAAGATAGTAAAATTAAAGCTTTTCATGGAAATTTAAGTGAGTATGACCAGTATTTATTAAATTCTAAAAATTCTATTAAAAATGATACGGAAGAAGAACTATTTAAAATTGAACATAGAATTTCTTTTTTGATTGGAAAACTCAGTACAATAACACAAGGGAAACCAGAATATAATATACTTAATAACGAATTTGCTGAATTGATAAAACTTAAAAATAAATTACAAGGAAAATGAATAAAGCTATAATTTATATGCTCGAGCAAGCTTTTCGAATGCCTGTAGTGAATGCCTTATTGTATCTAAGCTTACACAGTATGCGATTCTGAAATACCCAGGGCATCCAAATCCTGTTCCTGGTACTAGTAGTAAATTGTATTGTAGAGCTTTCTTAATAAACTCGACATCATCTGGGATAAGTGCTTTGGGAAATAAATAAAACGCCCCTTGAGGTTTTGTACATTTAAAACCTAGACTGATTAAATGGTTGTATAAAACATCACGCCGAGTCTTATACTGATCAGTTTCAACAGTTTCATCAAGTACTTCGGATATAACTTTTTGAAACAATGAAGGTGCATTTACGTAACCAAGCGTTCTATTGGCAAACACCATTCCATTAAATAAATCGTAGCGATCCTCTGCATTACCGTTTATTGCAATGTATCCAATCCGTTCTCCAGGAAGAGCTAATGATTTACTAAATGAATTTACGATTATAGAATTTCTAAATATTTTAAATACATGAGGAAAGTGTGTGTCATCGTATACAAGTTTATTGTAAGGTTCATCAGATATTATATAGATTCTGGTGTTAAATTTACTCTGGGCACAACTTACAATCTCTGCCATCCCTCTTAAAACTGATTCACTATAAACACAACCTGTGGGGTTGTTGGGAGAATTTATTAAAACCGCCTTGGTATCTTTTGTAATACTAGATTCAAATACATCCAGATTAGGTTCAAATGTTTCTTCACTCGTTGGTACAACCATTGTCCTGCCACCGTGATTGTCAATATAAAAAATATATTCACCAAAATATGGTGAAAAAATTATGACCTCTTCCTGAGGATTTAAGATAGTTTTCAAGACCACATTTAGACCACCAGCTGCTCCACATGTCATTAGAATATAATCTGCACAGAGGGGAATACCCGATTCTTTTTCGATGTACTTTGCTATTTTTTCCCTCACATCCAAGAAACCCGCGTTATTCATATACTTATGAAGATCGGGTAAATCTTTTGAAATAAGTTCTTTTAATGTTTCTAAAACTTTTTCGGGAGGCTTAGAATCAGGATTACCTAAAGTAAAATCGAAAATATTCTTAGTACCATGTACTTTGCTTAACTTTTCTCCTTCTTCAAACATTGCACGAATCCATGATGAATTTTTTAGATTTTCTTTTATTTGTTCTGAAATCATGAAGGATCACACCCTTTATTTTATTGAATCTTTGGATCAACAGCGATCGTACTGTAATTCTTATAAATCACCATGCCCGGCTTCGCCCCTGAAGGCTTTTTTACATGTTTGACAAATGTATAATCTACTTCAACATGTGTAGAGTTTTTTGCTTTGCTATATAATGCAGCAAAATTTGCAGCTTCTAATAAAGTTTGGTCAGATACTTTCTGACCATTTGTTTTAATTATAACATGAGATCCCGGGAAATCTTTTGTATGCATCCAAATATCATTTCTTTGAGCATATTTCAAAGTCAAATAATCATTTTGTTTGTTGTTTTTTCCAACTAAGATTTGAAACCCATTAGTTGATTTAAATTGCAACGGAATAGGAACTTTAGATTGTTTTTTGTGATTATTTTTAGTATTTTCATTTAAATAACCTGCCTCAACTAATTCTTCTTTGATTTCGGCAATATCGTCAGCACTGCTGCAACTTTCTAATATATTTAGAACACTTTCTAAATATATTAATTCTTTCTTGGTCTCAGCCAACTGTTCCTCTGCATGTACAGATGCAGCTTTTGCCTTAGTATACTTTTTAAAGTATCGGGTAGCGTTTTTCTTAAGCGCTAATGATTCATCTAATGGAATTTCAATGTAGATCTCATCTTCTTGGTAATAGTTTAAAACCCTTGCAAATTTTGAGCCCTCAGGAATTGAATAGATATTTGCAAGAATCAACTCACCAAATAGTTTTAATTGCTCTCGGTTCTGAACCTCAATACATTTTGATGTATAGATAGCATGTTTTTTATTGCATCTGTCTATATTTGTATTGATTATCTTATATATAGCAGCAGTTTTGCTTTTAATTCTTTCCCACTTATCTTTTTGTGTATAGAATATATCAAGAACTTCGTTTAGAGATTTGAGAAATTCTGCTTTTTTATACTGCAACACTTCAAAACAGTAAAAATCAAGGGGCCTGTCTAAAGTTTTATTTGAGGATTCATTTGTTTCAAAAAATATGCAGGGTTTAAAATCGTCAAGTCTGATTGCATCAATTATTTTTATTAATTGGTCTCTTAATTCATCAATCTTAGTTTTTGAAATATCAGTAACTTTTGTTTTAGGACTTATATCAGCCCTAAAGCATATTTCTTTACATATAAGTGGACTAAAACCACGAATATTATTTAATAAATAAGCATTTATATTTAAATCCTGTAAATTAGTATCTACTGAAAAAAGACTGTCTGAATCCAATTCCAAAGGACTTATTTTATTCTGAGTAGGGGGTGACATATATAATCTTCCTGGCATTACTTCGCGAATGCTACTTATATCAGAATCAACATGTTTTATTGAATCAATTATTCTATTTCGATCATTAACCAAGATGATATTACTGTGTTTTCCCATAATCTCAATAATTAGCTTTTTTGTGGTCAGATCACCCATTTCATTAGTTGATTCTACAATTATTGAAATAATTCGCTCAAAGTCGTAAAAAAGTACATCAATTATTTTACCACCAGATAGGTGCTTTCTTAAAAGCATACAAAAAACCGGAGGGTTTAGCGGATTCTCTTTGAGAGCTTTGTCATATGAACTCTTGGGAAACTAGCATTAGCACTCAAAAGTAGTTTCATATTTTCTGATTTACTCCTGAGATTAATGAGTATCTCATCAATCTCAGGTTGAAAAATTTTATCAATACGTCCACTTACAATATTTTCACATAATTCTTTTACAATACATTTTGTGACGACTCCATCAAATGGCACTTCAATAACCTCCTAAGTCTTCGATTCTCAATACTAATAAAATAAAATTAAAAACCCTAGTATAATTATACTAGGGTAAAGAAAGATAATCATAATAATTTATATAAAATTATTATTAACTTTTCTGAACACATACATTTGAAGCTTGCGGACCTTTAGCGCCTTCAACAACTTCAAATTCGACTTCAGCACCTTCTTCAAGGGTCTTATATCCGTCCATATTGATAGCAGAAAAGTGTACGAATACATCATTCCCACCTTCTCTTTCTATGAAGCCAAACCCTTTCTCTGCATTAAACCATTTTACACGACCTTTTTCCATTCTTCTATTCCTCCTGACTGTGAACTAAATACTTACCTAGTCTTCAAGCACTTCTTGACTAAGCAATATATAATTTATCATATAAAATATCCGCTGTCAATCTATAAATTTTAAATATGTTTTGAAAAGTATATCGATATTAGTAGTAAAATACAGAAAAAAATACAATACTGTTATGCTTTGCTTAATTCTAGCTCCTCACACTGATAAATTCAGTATGTTATATTTAAGAAGCCAATTTATCTAGAATGATCTTTATACCTTGTCTAAATTGAACATCGTCTTCTCTTGGTATTTGGGATACCAGAATATCTTTGTATTTGTCTTTTGGCTCAATCAAGACGTCGGGATCTATACCTTTGCCTTGAATACATACTCCTGAAGGAGTAAAGTATCTTGCAACCGTAAACTTTAATCCGGATCCGTCAGGAAGAATTTGAATCGATTGCACTAGTCCTTTACCAAATGTTTTAGTTCCAACAAGGATTCCTTTTGAGTTATTGTCTTTTAATGCTCCTGCTAAGACTTCTGAAGCACTGGCACTATTACCATTAACTAATACAACAATCGGAAGCTTGACTTCAATATCATCTGAATATTCAAAATCTTTTTTACCATTTTTATCTTCAGTATAAACTATAGTACCTTTAGGTAATAATCTATCTGCTATTTTTACTACTTGTTTGTAATCCCCACCCGGATTATCTCTAACATCGATAATCAAACCCCGAATTCCTTCTTCTAATAGTTTTTGTAAAGTCTCATTAAAATAAGATGAGATTTCAGAATCAAACATTGAAATCTTGATATATCCTAACTCGTTGTCTAATACTTCGCTTTTTATATTAGTTATTTTAATCCTTTGACGTAATATATCAAAGTCAATTGGCTTTGCTTCAGAAGGCCTATACACAGTTAGCTTAACCTTAGTATTCTCTTTTCCTTTAATCATTTTAATAATCAGATCTTCATCTCTAATATCAGTAACATCGGTATCACCAACTCTAATAATCTTATCTTTGTGCATAAGTCCAGCTGCTCTAGCGGGTGATCCACTAAATGTTTCAACAACCTCTAATAATCCTTTAGAATCAAGAGTCACAGAAATGCCTATTCCAACATAGTTCCCTTCAGTTTTTTCTTTGAACATATTCATTTGATCTTTATTAAAATAAACTGTATAAGGATCATTTAGTGCATTTGCCATTCCTGAAACAGATCCTTCTAATAAAGTATTTTCATCAACCTGTTTATAATATTGGCTAACTAAAAGATTTTTAACAACTTTGTATTTCTTTATATTATCAATATTAGTAGAATTTGAATCAAAGAATAAAGCATATTTAAAATTTTTATATCCGTCTCTTGCATTTTCAGATATGAGAACGTATCTTGGATTAAAAAACCAGAAAATCGAATATGCTATAGAACAAACACAAACCGTTGCTAAAAATGTTAGAAATATAAGAATTGCTTTACTCTTTAATATATTAAACAAATTAGTATACACTCCTTCAAACATTTATTATATACTTGCAACTTACTATATTATGTTTATTTATCCAAAGATGGTATTTCTAAGAATATTATATTTTAATCATCTAATTTATATACTTAAAACTCCATATAAAATCTCGGTTACCCCATTTTAGTAATTAAAGCATGATTAAAGAATAGAACTTAAGTTTTATTCTTTAATCATGCTTTACATAATTTAGTGGATCAACAGGTAATCCGTCAATCCGCATTTCAAAATGAAGATGGGGCCCTGTAGATAGTCCTGTACTTCCAACCTTTGCAATTACTGCCCCATCTTGAATGGTATCTCCAGAGCTTACAAATATTCTGCTACAATGTGCATATAATGTAGTGATTCCACCTCCATGATCTATTACAACAGTATTACCATATCCCCCTTGCCAATTCGCAATTATAACTAAACCCTTGTTCGCGGCAATAACAGACGAACCGTAATCTGCAGCAATATCAATACCTGTATGCATTCTATATTTTTGCAAAACTGGACTGAAATCTAATTCCAAATGGTGATGTAACGTTATCAGAACAAGGTAGCGGCCAAAGCATACATCCACCAGTATATTTACCACTTTTTTTTGATAAGCCTTTAATATTGTTTCCTAATTCAGCAGATTTATTGATTAATTCATCTTCTTCTTTTTCAAGTTGTTCGAGTTTGGCAGATACCTCTTCAATATTTCTTTCTAATATCTTTTTTGATTGCTCCATATTTTGTAATGCATCTAACTCTTGTCGCAATTTTTGTTTGATTTCTAGTTTTTTCTGCTTCTTTTTTTTCTCTTTTATATTCCGATATCCTTTTTTGCCGTTATAGTTGATTTTATAAGCTCCTTATCCTGCTTAGAAATAATTTCGAATAATTTCAACTTATTAAAAATGTCAGTGACAATTCTAGATTCTGCAATAATTGAATATATGAACTATCAGATTCTAAATATAGATTACCGTATCCTCTTCTTCGAGAATTTCTAATTGCTTAGATATAATTCTTCTCGGCTTCTCTTATGGATTGATCGATTAATCTTATCTCTCTTTCCCTTTTTTTAAGACCATCTAATAATTTATTATATGTTTTCTTTTCATTTTTTTGAAATTCAACGATTTTGCTCTTATCGCCCTCAATTGACTCGATTTTTTCTTGTTGATCTTGTTTTGCTTTTTTCAATGTGTCTAATTTATTTCATCAATGATGTTTCTTTCTTGTTGGTATTCTGAAGTACTCTTGTATGGCACTGAATAGATCCTCATCTGAAATAAAAATACGGTTATTAGAACTATACTAATCGATTGTTTTTTCACGTTCTTTTCACCTCTTGCCTCTGTTTAGTTTCTGAATAATCTAAATCTTTCACAGTTATACCCGCAGATGTTTTCTAATTGAAATAAAACTTCCTATAGCCCCAATTATAGCCCCCACAATTAAGTATACTAAAATAATATAAAATCCGATCTGGTTTAGTTTAATAAACTTAATAAGTTTTATTTGGGTAGTTAAACTATTTACCGCAAATGTATAACCATATCCAACCAAAACAAATGCAATCACAGCTCCCAGTATACCAATTATTATTCCTTCAATTATAAATGGCCATCTTATAAACCAATCAGTAGCTCCAATATATTTCATAATATTAATCTCTTTTCTTCTAGCATATACAGCAAGTTTTATTGTATTAGAAATAATAAACATAGCACATACAAAAAATAATGCTGCAAGAATAATACTAAGTAACCTTGTCCAATAAAAAGCGTTGATTAAAAGATTGATTTCTTTTTCGGAATAACGAGCCTTACTGACGCCATTTAATTTATTGTAACGCTTAGCTACGTCTCGGGTACTGCTAATGTTTTGCAATGTTAATTTAAAAGATACAGGTAAAAACTCTGCATCAATTCCATCTAATATTTCTTTGCTGTTTCCAAGTAGTTCTTTTGCTTTTTCATACGCTTCATTTTTTGTGATCTTTCTATAATTTTTAATGAAGGTATCCTTTTTTATAACAGTTTCAATATTATTCACCTGTTGATCATCTAAATTTATATTACAAAATACTTCTATTTCAGGTTGTTCCATCAACATTTTTGTATTGTAATTTAAATTTATAGACATCAATAAAAATATTCCCAAAACAACTAATGAAGCTATAACTATATTGATCGATGCTATAGACATAAGCTTATTGCGAAATGTGTTAATAAAACCTTCTTTGATAAGATATTTATACGTTCTCACTTTCATTGCTATAATTTCCTTTCTTTTGGTCTCTGACAAGACTCCTTTTTCTAGAGCTATAACTCTTTTTCGCATCGAATCAACTATCTTTTCTTCATGCGTAGCAATAACAACAGTTGTTCCCATATGATTAATCTCAGATAAAAGCTTCATTATCTCCCAAGAGTTTTCAGGATCTAAGTTTCCTGTAGGCTCATCAGCTAATAAAAGAGAAGGGTTATTTACAATTGCTCTTGCTAATGCAACACGTTGTTTCTCGCCTCCCGACAACTCATCTGGGTAACAGTTCGCTTTTTTGCTAAGCCCAACTAGACCTAATGACATTGGGACTTGTCTTCTTATGTCTTTAGGAGAAGATCCAATTATTTGCATAGCGAATGCAATATTTTCATAAACTGTTTTATTAGAAAGAAGTCTAAAATCTTGAAATACCACTCCTAAACTTCTTCTAAGATACGGAATTTTTCTCCTGTTTAATGAAGATACACAAAATCCGTTTACTATTATTTCTCCCGTGTTTACATCTTCTTCTTTCATTATTAGCTTAAGTAGCGTAGTTTTCCCTGATCCACTTGGACCAACTATAAATACAAAATCGCCCTTATTTATTTTTAAGTTTATGTTATTTAATGCAACAGTATTATTAGGGTATCTCTTTAAAACATTTTTTATTTCAACCATTTTATCTCCTCACAATCAATATCAAATTCCAACCTCTAAGATCTAGAATAGTATAATTCATCACCTTTTTCTAAGTATCTTTTTACCAACATTGCAACTTTAAAAGTAATTGCATCATCAAACATTCTAAGATCCAATCCAGTTAATTTCTGAATTTTATCTAATCTATATACAAGTGTATTTCTGTGAACAAACAACTGTCTTGAAGTTTCACTTACATTTAGGTTGTTTTCAAAGAACTTTTGTATTGTTTGTAGCGTTTCATCATCAAATGACTCAAAAGCACCTTCTTTGAATACTTCCTGCAAAAATAATCTACATAGTGTAACGGGTAATTGGTATATTAACCGTCCAATACCAAGATTATTATAGTTTATCACTGCTAAATTATTATCGAATATTCCCCCAATTAATAAAGCCATTTGGGCTTCTTTAAAAGAACGGCTAATGTCTTTTATATTGTCAACTAAAGTCCCTACTCCAACCGTTACCTTAATTGTTAAATCGGAATTTAAAGTATTAATAATTTTATTTGAAATATTATTAATTTCTTTAATATCAGCAAGTTCTTTAAGTTCTTTTACCAAAACAGTATTTTCTTCATCTAAAACTACAATAAAATCCTTTGTTTTATTCGGAAATAGACCTTGAATTATTTCACTGATATTTACATCTTTGGTATTGAATGTTTTTACAAGAAACACTACTCTGTATACGTTATTTGCAAGATAAAGTTCTTTTCCCCTGATCTGGATATCACATGTTAGGATATTGTCCATTATAATACTTCGGATAAAATTAAGTTTATCATACTTTTCATCATAATTTATTTTCATATTCATCACATTTAAAGAAATCAGCGATAAATATTTATAATCATTAGATGTATTAGAACCAATGAAAGTGACAAATTCAAATTTATTGTTTCTAAACATCTTTTCATAAATAGTTCCATTTAATTCGACTACGTTATCTTTTGATTTTATTATATCTGGTATCTGTTCAACTTTGTGTCCCATTCGGCTTTCATTAGAACAGGCAAGTATAATACCAGTCTCATCGATTATCCCAAATTCAGCATCAATAATATCTTTAGATTGATTAACCGCACTCTGGTATACTTTTATTGACAAAATAATTCCTCCTTAAAAAATAGACTACTAATACTAAATAAAATATATATGAGATTAATTCTTCAATTCTTTCTAAGAATAATTATACACAAAAAAACAAAAAACGAAAGATTATTTTGAAGAAAGATAAAGTATCAAAATAAGCAATCGTCCTAAAAAATATAAAATAGATACTATTCACAAGAGTATCTATTTTGCATTATGAATAGCACAAGCATTGACGATATATTTAATTAGTGTACTAAAACAATAAAATTTACTTATAACTCTTGGAGCGTGAGACATAAATGGATAAGCCTAAAATGCTTAGGAAAAGATATATCCCAAATGAAATAGTTGATATATCACGAGATGAAATACTATTTATTGATGAAAATCTTATTGTTACAAAGTGGAAAACGATTAAGCCTAGAAATGATTTTTCACATGGAGTTTCTTTCACTTTTATTAATATAGGAATAAAAATCAGTAAATTTTTTGACAAATCTGGTACTTTTTTATATTGGTATTGTGATATTATTAATATTGAATATGATTATAAAAATAATACTTATATTTTAACAGATCTACTAGTGGATGTAAAAGTGTTACCTGATGGATTAGTTAATATATTAGATTGTGATGAATTAGCTGAAGCTTTTGAAAAAAACATAATATCAAAAGAAGAGACATGCAGTGCCTTAAAAAAATTACATGAATTACTCAATATGATTAATAAAAATGAATTCCCTCCAAAAATTTGTTTAGACAAATTATACATTTAATATAATATATATTGTTATTCTACTTATACCAGATTTGGGATGTTATCCTGCTTTATACCAGATTTGGGCTTGACATAAAAAATTTTTAATATTAAAATTAAATAAGGGTGTCTGCTACTTACAAAAGTTCTTTGAGCTTTGAAAATTTAATATAGAGGAGGTGTGCGTTATTAATTTTATTTTTGGATTAATAATTGGTTTAATAGCTGGGGCTATTGTAATAATAATAACTTATATAAAGAGGTTTAATCACGGTGTTGAATTCAGAAAGAAAACTGCAGAAGCTGAGATTGGTAGTGCTGAACAAGAAGCTAAAAGAATATTAAATGATGTACAGAAATTAGCTGAGGCAAATAAAAGAGAGGCTTTATTACAAGCTAAAGAAGAAATTCATAAGAGTAGAATAGAACTTGATAAGGAAATAAAAGATAGACGTACAGAAATTCAGAGACTAGAAAGAAGGCTCATCCAAAAAGAAGAAAGCCTCGATAAAAAAGTTGAACAATTAGAACAAAAAGATGAAATAATAAATTTAAAAATGAAAGATATTCAGAATCTTAAAGATAAAACTGTTGAGCTTCAGAAAAAACAAATTGAAGAGCTTGAAAAAATATCTGGTTTCTCAATAGAGGAAGCAAAAGAATATTTGCTTCGAAATATCGAAGATGAAGTAAGACATGATGCTGCTTTAATAATTAAAGAAGTTGAAGCACGTACAAAGGAAGAAGCAGATAAGAGGTCTAGAAATATCCTCGCCTGTGCTATTCAAAAGTATGCTGCTGACCATGTCTCGGAAATTACTGTTTCTGTTGTACCTCTTCCAAATGATGAAATGAAAGGTAGGATTATAGGTCGAGAGGGTAGAAATATTAGAACTTTAGAAACATTAACTGGTATTGATTTGATTATTGATGATACACCTGAAGCTGTCATTCTTTCAGGGTTTGATCCAATTAGAAGAGAAATAGCTAGAATTACTTTGGAAAAACTTATTCTTGATGGAAGAATTCATCCTGCTAGAATAGAAGAAATGGTTGACAAAGCAAAAAAAGAAGTTGAAAATACTATACGCCAAGAGGGAGATCGTGCAACATTTGAAACTGGCGTACATGGAGTACACCCAGAGATAATCAAGCTACTTGGTAAACTTAAATTTAGAACTAGTTATGGACAAAATGTTCTTAATCATTCTATAGAGGTAGCACATTTGGCAGGAATTATGGCGGCAGAACTAGGAGTTGATATTAGTTTAGCTAAAAGAGCCGGCTTATTACATGACATTGGGAAAGCAGTAGATCATGAAATGGAAGGTTCTCATGTAACTATAGGTGCAGAAATAGCTAAAAAATATAAAGAAGGAAATGATGTGATAAATGCAATTTTAGCTCATCACGGAGATGTAGAAGCAACTTCAATCATATCAGTTCTTGTTCAAGCAGCAGATCAATTTCAGCTGCTAGACCTTGGGCTGGGCCAGAAACACTTGAATCATATGTCAAACGTTTAGAAAAACTTGAAGAAATCGCCAACTCCTTTAGTGGTGTAGAAAAATGTTTTGCTATCCAAGCTGGAAGAGAAGTTCGAATAATGGTAAAACCTGAAGATATAACTGACGCTGAAATTGTTTGGATGGCAAGAGCTATTGTTAAACGGATCGAAAATGAGCTTGAATATCCAGGACAGATTAAAGTAAATGTTATTCGTGAACTTAGAGCTATTGAGTATGCTAAATAAGTTTTTATTTATTTAGTTGTCACTTTCATAATATTTAGGTGACCGTTGTTGTATCTTAATACTTAGCACATTAAAAAATACTTATTTTGGGGTCAAAATTCGCAAATGATATTCACGAGTTTTGGCCCCGAAGCATGTAATCATCGGAGGCTTAACGTTTGAAAATATTATTTATTGGTGATATCGTAGGTAACCCAGGAAGAAAAATACTCAAGGAGGTTCTCCCAGAAATAAAAGAAGCAAGCAAATTGATTTTTGTATTGCTAACGGCGAAAATTCCGCAGGAGGAAGTGGCATTACATATGTTATAGCTAAAGAACTTTATAGTTTGGGTATTGATGCTATAACTATGGGTAATCATACTTGGTCCAAAAAAGAGATCCTAAGCTTTATTGATTCAGATTCTAGAATCATAAGACCAGCAAATTATCCGGATGGATCTCCAGGAAAAGGATCAACTGTTATAAGTAATGCTAGAAATAAAATAGGTATAATAAATGTTCTTGGTAGAACCTATATGGAAAATATAGACTGCCCTTTTAAAGCTTGTGAAAAAGAAATTGAGTACTTAAAGACCTCTGCAAAAATAGTTATAGTGGATATGCATGCCGAGGCTACATCAGAAAAATGTGCACTAGCATGGCATTTTGATGGAAGAATAAGTTCTGTCATTGGTACACACACACATGTTCAAACTGCTGATGAAAGAATTCTTCCATTTGGGACTTCATTCATAACAGA
>CAVYEU010000010.1:0-13445 GCA_963767415.1 uncultured Eubacteriales bacterium | reverse complement strand
TTGAGGATCTACTTCCTTAAAACGGGCGTCGAAAAGAATTGCAAATATAAATATATCAAAACCAATTTTATGTAATAATATCATAAAGAATATTTCATCACGCTTAATGTCTCCGTAAAATATAATTTTTGGATTGGCATTTTGAAAATTATAAGATTTAAACAAGTCTAGGGAATATTTTTCAAACCAGAATAACAACTTGATACAAAAATCTTAAATTATACTTGGGTTCATAGGCTTATTCTGTAAAGAAATAAAAATATCTAAACATGTTTGAAATGCATCTCTAATTAAGGAGTCATGAATATTACTTTTTGTATATTTGATTATTCCTGCACCATAGAAATTTGAACAAATATACTGAGATCTTAAGTTTGTATCCGCTTTGATTTCATTCCATATTTTATTAATACTATCAATTTTAAATTGTGGAACTTGGGTATCTAATCTAGTATTGATTCGGTTATAGAGTGTTTCGTTGTTTTAATTTGATATTCAAGGTTATAAAGTGAGTTGTAATAGTCGTCTTCGCTAGTTTGCTCTATTCCAATAATTCGATAAAAGTAGACAGGTAAGATTAAGGTATCAATGTTTTTTGAGTAACCCTTTCTTTGTTCTGGTAATAATAGTATATCGTTGTATATATCATTTGATATTATTGGCTTAACTATCAAGTTTTGTATTATTTTCAGAATTACCACTCCAATTGTTATTGCGTTTGTGTATTGTCAGCCTGTGTACTGGTAACATCATTACCCTGTGTATTGTTAATTTTTATATTATTGTTATTACTATTATTATTATTTGAAGAACTCTTACTAGTACTGTTTGATTTATTTGAAGAACTCTTACTAGTACTGCTTGATTCCTTTGGAGGAGTTTTATTAGTACTGATTGATCCAGTATGCTTGTTTTTAGCAGCTTCAGCTTCTTGTGCTAATTGATTTTTTAAATTAATTGCTTTGCAAATAACAGCTGCAGCTTCAGCCCTTGTAATTACTTTAAGTGGTTTAATCATTTTCAATTTACTTCCTTCGATAGGATAACCTGATAATAGTTCATTTGATACCGATAAAGCTACGTAACTCAAATACTTTGGTTATATCGTTCCTATCCTGAAAACTACTTAAAACATCAGTTTGATCATTACTATCTGTGATCCATAAAGTTCTTATTAATGCTACCGCACATTCTTCTCTAGTTAAACCATCATTAGGTTTAAAATATTTACCTCCACTTGTATTATACCAGGTCATATAGGTTTTTGATGCCTCAATTTCTTTATATGCCCAATGATCATCGGTTACATCAACAAATGTGGCTGTCTTAGGATTTTGCGTATTTATATTTAAACCAGTAATCAACATTTTTGCAAACTCGGCCCTTGTTACATTATTATCTGGCTTGAAGCTTCCATCTGGATAACCTTTTATAATATTGTTACTTACTAAAGTTGAAATATAATTAAATGCCCAATGACCTTGATTAACATCGGTAAATATTTTCCCGTTGGTTCAACTTACCTCTGGAATATTTGGATTGCCAGGAGTTTCGTTGGTACTTGTGGGATCACCGGGATTACCTGTATCTTCTGTGACGCTTGTAGGATCACTAGGATCTACCTGACTTTGATCGCCTAAGCTTTGACCTTGAGAATTTTGTGCAAAAATAATAGTTCTTGAAGTAAATAAAAACATAAGAATAGTAAACAGCAATATAATATGTATCTTCTTGTAGCTGTGCATAGACTATTCCCCCCCTAATTATTATACCTAATTATTATACCTAATTATATTATATATCTTTTGAGTATAGATAAAAAGGGTAATAAAGCAAGAGTAAAGCACGTAATAAAAATTGATTTATGCTATTTATTGTTTACTGGTCAGTAACTATTTAACTAATTAAAAGAAACTATTAAGACCCTATCGTTCCTTTGAAGAGAAGATGATTAGGTCTTAATAATTTCAATCAATGTATTAATTATTTAATTATTTAATTATTAATTATTTAAAGGTACCGTCAATTTCATCTTTGGATTGTTCCTGCATTTATTATAGGCTGAGTACTTCTTTCCCACATAGCACAACTAATAAATTGCTTACCATGGCTGCTTTACGATCTTCATCTAATTTTACGACACCATTTTCATTTAGCATATTTAATGCCATTTGGACCATGCCAACAGCACCTTCTACAATTTTTTGTCTAGCTGCAATAATAGCTGAGGCTTGCTGCCTTTGAAGCATTGCTGCTGCAATCTCAGGGGCATAGGCTAGATGGCTTAATCTTGCTTCTTCGACTATTACACCTGCTTTCCCAACTCTTTCTGTCAATTCATTTTTTAAAGCTCTAGATATTGAGTTACACTACCTCTTAGTGATATGCCATTTAAATGCTCAGCTATATTATAAGGGTATAGACCCGCGAGATGTCTTATAGCAGATCACTCTGAATATTTACATAATCAACATAATTATCAACATCAAATAATGCTTCGACTGTACTAGCAACTTTCCAAACAATTACTGCTGCAATTTCAATAGGATTACCCATTTGATCATTAACTTTTAATTTTTCGCCGTTTAGGTTTCTTGACCTTAATGAAAACTCTCTTTTTTACGTAAAATGATTTGCCCAATGCCATCTTGATTTCTTGACAACCTTTATAACTTCCAAATAATATTAATACTGCAGCTTCATTTGGTTTAAAAAGTAAAAAAACCAGATAATGATATTATCCATAATATGAATAATATTGCCGTAATTATTCCAAAAATGCTTGATACTCCAATTGAAAATATTGAAATATAAGAATAGCTATTGAAACGATAAGCATTTTTCCACAAGAGCAAACTTTTTTTTCAATTTCATTAATCATAATCTTACCTCCTGAAGTATTTTAGCTTCACCCTAATGCTTAATTGATTAATTCTTAATTATACATAATAAATTTTATAAAACTATCGTGCTTGAAAATATGTTTGCATTGTATATAATATTTACTATTGGTATAAATGGTACATGACTAATACTTATTTAGGAAACGAAAATCACCTCTTTGAGTCTATTTAAAGATAATGGAGGAATTAAATAATGGCTAGTGAAAGACAGAAGAAGATACGCAATTTTCCTGTTGTTCTTCATGTCGGACCATGGAAAATCAACTCTTGCGAGATCAGTACTTGAAAAAAACCAATTTGACCAAAAACGGGGAGATGAAAGGCTCCAAGATCTCCAACAATATCGATATGAGCATGGCAAACATGGCGGAATGATTAGAGACTAACAATTTGGTATGCATGTGTATGAACTAAAAATAACATAAAGAGTATATATTTTCAAATTCTTCTCCATCTTGCTCTGGACATATAAATTTGGTTGGGCAGCAAGACCTATAGCTGCTTGTGATGGTGCAATTTTTGTGGTTGACGCTGCTCAAGGAATAGAGGCCCAGACCATTGCTAATGTATATCTTGCTCTAGAGCATGATCTTGAGGTCTTACCTGTTATAAATAAGATTGATCTACCTAGTGCAAATCCTGAGCATGTAAGAAGCGAGATTGAGGATGTTATCGGTTTAGAAGCAGGTAATGCTCCTCTTATTTCAGCTAAAAACGGAATAGGTATTGATGCTGTATTAAATAGCATAGTAAAAGTTATCCCTTTCCCAGAAGGTGATGAGGATGCACCTCTTCGTGCCCTGATTTTTGATTCTCTTTATGATAATTATAAAGGTGTAATTGTGTATGTTAGAATCAAAGAGGGAAGTGTTAAAGTTGGTGATATGATTAGGATGATGTATACAAAGAAGGAGTTCAATGTTACTGAGGTAGGATACTTTAGACCTGGAAGTTTGTCTCCATGTAGCGAGCTCAAGTCTGGAGATGTCGGGTATATAGCAGCAAGCATTAAGAATGTTAAAGATACTAGGGTAGGGGATACAGTTACATCTGCAACGAATCCAGCGAGCGAACCGCTTCCAGGATATAAGAAGGTGCAGCAGATGGTTTTTAGTGGAATTTATCCCATAGATGGATCAAAGTACGGAGATCTTCGCGATGCTTTAGAAAAACTGCAATTGAATGATGCGTCATTAAGCTTTGAGCCTGAATCTTCTATTGCCTTAGGTTTTGGCTTTAGATGCGGATTCTTAGGACTACTTCATATGGAAATTATTCAAGAACGACTGGAAAGAGAGTATGATTTTGATATTATCACTACGGCTCCAAGTGTTATCTACAGGGTCACTAAAACAGATGGTGAGGTTTTAACAATTGATAACCCTACGAATATGCCACCTACCACAGTTATTGAAATAATGGAAGAACCGATAGTAGCAGCAACGATTATGACACCTACTGAGTATGTTGGAAATATCATGGAATTATCGCAAGAGCGTCGTGGATTCTATAAGGATATGAAGTATATTGATGAGGGACGGGTTATATTAACGTATGAAATCCCACTAAATGAAATTATTTATGACTTTTTTGATGCCCTAAAATCTAGGACAAAAGGATATGCATCACTTGATTATGAGCTTATAGGGTATAAGAAATCAGATCTTGTGAAGCTTGACATCTTTTTAAATGGAGAAATTGTTGATGCTTTGTCATTTATTGTTCATAAAGACAAGGCTGCAACAAGAGGAAGAAGGATCGCCGAAAAGTTAAAGGACACAATTCCAAAGCAGCAGTTTGAGGTACCAATCCAGGCATGTATTGGCGGAAAAATAATTGCAAGAGAAACCGTAAAGGCGTATAGAAAAGACGTCTTAGCAAAATGTTATGGTGGAGATATAACAAGAAAGAAAAAGCTTCTAGAAAAACAAAAAGAGGGCAAAAAACGTATGCGCCAAGTAGGTTCGGTAGAAGTACCGCAAGAAGCATTTATGAGTGTGCTTAAATTGGACAGTTGATTTGGGAGGAATAAGGGGGACGGGTTCTTTGTCCCTCTTCCTTGCCGTATCAGGAGGTGATAAATTTGGAAAGAGAAATTGGAATTTATATTCACATTCCATTTTGCAAAGCAAAGTGTCTTTATTGTGATTTTAATTCATATGCTGGTTATGAGGACAAATTTTTTGCCTACTTTAAAGCTTTAAAAAAAGAGATTGAATCATATTTTGATCGTTTAAAGGAAAAGATAGTTAGTTCTATTTTTATTGGTGGAGGAACGCCATCATATGTTGATAGTAAATATATTGCGGATGTCCTCAATTTTATTAGGGATAATGTCAAAATTCAGGAAGAAGCCGAAATAACTATTGAGACAAATCCTGGAACACTTGATTTAAATAAACTTACTCAGTATAAAGAGTGTGGTATAAATAGGATTAGTCTTGGGTTACAGGCAATGCAAAATGAGCATCTTAAAAGCTTGGGTAGGATACATACAAAAGAAGAGTTTTTAAAGAATTATGAGCTTGTAAAGAGTGTAGGCTTTGATAATATCAATATTGATCTGATGTTTGGAATTTTAAACCAAACTTTGGATCATTGGATAGAAACACTTAATGAAGTTATTTCTCTAAAACCAAAACATATTTCTTGCTATAGTTTAAAAATAGAGGATTCAACAGTTTTTGGTGACATGTATAGAAAAGGGACATTACTTGATTTTGATGAAGAACTAGATAGAGATATGTATTATTTGGCTATAAGCTCGTTGGTAGATAATAGAGAATTAAGAGATGAGAGGTTCAAACACTATGAAATATCAAATTTTTGTATTGGTGGATTTGAATGCAGACACAACTTAATTTATTGGAATGCTAAAAACTATGTTGGGTTTGGGCCGGGGGCGCACTCTTATTTAGGTAATATCAGATTTAATAATGTTTATAATTTAAATGATTATATAAACAATACTAACAGAAATCAGAGTATTATAGAAAATGTTATTGAAATTAATAACCAAGAAGCAATAGAAGAGTATATAATCCTTGGTCTAAGGTTGATTGATGGAATTAGTATTTCTCATTTTAATAATATATTTAAGTGTGATTTCTATAAACATTTTGGAGAAAAGGTAGAAAAGTTGGTTAAGTTAAATTTATTAGAGATCTATAATAACAATATTAGATTAACACGTCTTGGATTAGACCTCTCGAATAAGGTGTTTGTTGAGTTTATACTATGAGTATATTTAATTTATTGGGGGTGGAAACATTGTTTTCCATTGGAATAGATCTTGGCGGAACGAATATTGCTGCTGGAATTGTCGATACTAAAGGAGTTGTGATTCATAAGTGTAGTGTGCCTACTAACCGTGATAGACCATCTGAAGATATTGTCGAAGATATGGCTCAATTATGTTTTTTATTACTTGAACAAAAAAATCTTCAAATATCGCAAATAAATAGTATTGGTATAGGAGTCCCGGGAGTGGCTGACAATAAAAATGGAAAAATTATTTATTGCACAAATATTAACTGTATTAGGGGTATAGATATTAGATACAAATTTCAAAAATATTTTAGCACACCTGTTTTTATAGAAAACGATGCAAACTGTGCAGCATTGGCTGAGAGCATTTGCGGAGCGGCAAAGGGTACAAATCACTCTATTACTATTACTATTGGAACAGGTATCGGAGGAGGAATCATAATATATGGCAGGCTTTATACAGGGGTCAATTCTGCAGCTTGTGAGATAGGGCATATGGTTATTAGGACTAATGGAATTAAATGTGCTTGTGGCAGAAGAGGGTGTTGGGAAAACTATGCATCTGCAACTGCATTAATTAATTTTACAAGGAAAGCTGTTAAAAATTATCCGGATTCACTTTTATGTAAATGCATAAAAGAAAAAGAACAAAAAGATAATCTAGATAAAATTGTTTTTGAGGCAGCTAGGCTTAATGATATTCATGCAAAACGGCTGATATCTCGGTATATAACATATCTAGCTGACGGAATTGTAAACCTTATAAATATATTTCAGCCTGAAATGATAATTTTAGCAGGAGGGATTACCAATGAGGGAGAATACTTATTAAGACCATTAGAAAATAAAATAAATGAATTGGTTTATGGCAAGGATTACATAGGGATTTCAGTGAAGATTAAACGAGCGAGTCTTGGTAATGATGCTGGAATAGTCGGAGCAGCTATGCTTAACAAAAATTTCCAAGGTATTATTAAAAAATAAGGAGAGTGATGCAGCGTATGGCGAAGACAAAAAAATCAGTAGTTGCTTATTTCTCAATGGAATTTGGTTTGCATGAAGATTTTAAAATTTATTCAGGTGGACTTGGAATTTTAGCTGGCGATGTGCTAAAAGCAGCAAAAGATGGTAATTACCCAATGGTGGGAGTAGGGATTCTTTGGAGGCAGGGTTATACGACTCAATTAATTGGCAAAGATGGGAAACCATATGATTGTTTTATGGAATATGAATATGATTTTTTAAAGGATACGGGGGTTGAAGTAAAGGTAAAAATAAGGGGACGCAATGTAAGATGTAAGGTTTGGGAATGCACAAAATTTGGCAATGTTCCTTTATATTTATTAGATACCAACATTCCAAACAATAACGATAGTCTACTTACAGGGCAGTTATATGGATGGTTTGAAGAAGAAAGAGTCGCTCAAGAAATGATACTTAGTATTGGAGGAGTAAAGGCCTTGAAAAAGCTTGGTATCGATGTAAGCATATATCATTTCAATGACAGTCATCCTGTTTTAGCAGGAATTGAACTTATAAGGCAAAAGATGGATGATAATGAAATTTCTTTTGAAGAAGCTCTTGCAAAAACTAGAGAGCAGGTCGTTTTTACGACGCATACGCCAGTTACAGCGGGCAATGAGGTTCATGATCATGAGTTGCTAAGGTATATAGGAGCATATAATGGCTTAACCTATGGGCAGATGCTAAGAATCGGCTCAGATCCTTTTAATATGACTATTGCAGGTTTAAGGCTTTCTAATAAGGCAAATGCGGTTGCAAAACTCCATGGAAAGACTGCGAAGAAAATGTGGAAAGATGTGACAGGGATCGCAGAGATTATTTCAATTACAAATGGAGTACACAACGGTACTTGGCAGGACTCCCGGATTGCAAAGGCATATAAAGAGGGAGCTGGCTTATGGGAATCTCATGTAGAAGCAAAACGAGAAATGTTAGAAGAGGTGCATTTAAGAAATGGAGTAAGATTAGACGAAAATATTCTGACAATTGGTTTTGGAAGACGTGCTGCTTCATATAAGAGAAGTGATCTGATATTTAAGAAAAAAAGCATTATAGAACCATTATTTAAAAAAGGAAAAATCCAGATAATTTTTACTGGAAAGGCACATCCGAATGATTTGACAGGAAAGCAGATTGTTGCAAACCTGTATGCAATGTCGAAAAAGTATCCAAAGAGTGTCATATTTTTACAAAATTATGATATGAAAATTGGACGCCTTCTTACAAGAGGCTGTGATATATGGCTTAACAATCCAATCAGACCAATGGAGGCAAGCGGTACATCTGGAATGAAGGCAGCGATGAACGGTGTTTTAAACTTTAGCGTATTGGATGGTTGGTGGCCGGAAGGGTGTAAGGATAAGGTGAATGGCTGGCAAATCGGTGATGCGTATGAAGGATCAGATTGTGATAATATTGATTCCAAATCTTTATACGACACCTTAACAAATGAAATCATACCCCTATTTTATGAAAACAAAAAGAAGTGGGTTGAAATGATGAAAGAGAGTATAAAGATGTCAGAATGGAATTTTTCAGCAGATAGGATGGTTAGTGATTATTATAGGCTTATGTATGAGGTAGAGATTAAAAAATAGATTGAGGAGAGTATGAATCAATGCAAAATATTAAACCTAAATTTCATGTTAAAAGTATTAATGATATACAGGTTGTAGTATTAATGGGAGGACTTGGCACAAGGATTAAAGATCACTATCCTAATGTACCAAAATCAATGGTTCCTGTTTTCGATAAGCCTTTTTTTTACTATCAACTTGAACTTATGAGATGGTATGGTTTTAAAAAATTTATATTTTGTGTTGGTTATGAAGCAAAACAAATACAAGATTATTTTATTGACGGTAAGGATTTTGGTGTAAATATAAAATATTCATATGATACAGAAAAACTTTTAGGTACTGGTGGAGCTTTGCGGAATGCAATGGATCTTTTGGAAGATGACTTTATGTTAATCTATGGGGATTCATATATGGATATAGACTATCCGAAATTAATTTATAAATATTCAGAGATGAGCGTTAATAGTGACAAAAAAGGTTTAATGGTAGTATATGAAAATTATAATAAACTTGATAAGAGCAATGTGATTTTTGATGAGACTATAAACCTGATTAAGTACGATAAAATAAGTTGTACTAAAGACATGCATTATATTGATTATGGGATTGCAATCTTGAAAAAAGAAATAATAATAGGAATGAGCTCTGGTGAAGTTTATGATTTGTCAGATGTTTATAAGCATCTGTCAGAAAATAATATGCTATATGGCTTCAAGGTAAGCGAACGTTTTTACGAAATTGGAAGGCTCGAGCCACTAGAAGAGTTTAAAGAGTTTATACATAATAGAAAATACATAAAAACACCAGCCATATTTTTAGATAGAGATGGAACTATTAATGAATTATTTTACAATGAAGATATTGAACAGCTTGATTCTCCTTTGAAGCCTTCCAATTAAAGTTAATAGAAGGTACGCAAGAAGCATTGAAGATTCTAAAATCACTAGGATATCTTCTGATTATTGTAACAAATCAACCATCAGCAGCAAAAGGGAAAACAAGCCTTGAAAATTTGTACAATATAAATGAAAAACTTAAAAATGTTTTAACTGATGCAGGAGTCGAAATCGATGATACTATAATGTGTACACATTTTAAGGGCGGCACAAAGGATGATATAGTCCCAAATCTTAATATAGATTGTGATTGCCGAAAACCAAAACCAGGTCTAATAAATAAAGCCAAAGAAAAATACCTGATTGATATTGAAAATTCATTTATGGTGGGAGATTCTCATACAGATATACAAGCAGGCCAAAGAGCAGAGTTGAAGACAGTTTTTATTGGAAAATATAAGTGTGACATGTGTCAATTATTAGGTGATAGCAAACCTGATTACTATTTCAAAAACTTACTTGAATTTGCTAAACATCTGAAGGAAAGACAAAGTGACGGTTCTTTTGTCTGAGATATCTCAGACAAATAACCTAAAAATAAAGAAATAAAAGCAAAATATTATGTCTAATAGGAACAAAAAAACAAAATTAGAGCTTTGTAGAGAATTATTATATACTATTTTTCAAATAAGCTGAAAATATGTTACTATTTAGAGGTATAAAGACCAAAAACATTGAGATCCTTCGCAAATGCGGCTCAGGATGACAAACTGGGGCTGTATCATTCTGAGGTGTAACCGAAGAATCTCATGTATTTCGGCAAAATCATTTAACACCTCTAAATAGTAACAAAAAGAATAAGCAAGTATAATATATTTTACATAAAGGATTGTGATATTTAATGCAATATGTAGTTGATATTTTACGAAATATTAAAAGTGGTTCTTCTGGAAAGGGAGTATATTTAAAAGATTTATATGCTTACTTACCAAAGAGAAAAATTTGTTTTTATCTTAGAGACGGAAAGATAGAAGCATACTATAGTGGTAAAAAAATTGATAAGATAGTGGAACTTAGAGAACGAAATAGGGATTTTACTGTCGAAAAAGCTAAAGCCTACCTTAATAAATGTAAAATAGAAGAAAGAGGAATAAATGAAGATGACTCAGAGCATGTAAAACTCAATATTACTGGTAAATTGTTTGGTGGTTGGACAGTAGAGGATCATAAAGACATACTAGAATTAAGTTATCGAAATAAAGAGTTTACTGATTATGAAACTAACATAATATCCAAGGCTTGTATTCTTGTTGACGATGGAGATACAGATTCTGTTAAGTATTTTTTTAATAAAGATTGTCAAAGTTACCACTTTAATATTTTAGATAACCGTAGGAATGGTTCTTTCGGAGACACACGTTTGGTTCGTGCTGTTGAATGTTTAGCAAAAGCAATAGAACTATATGAAGCATCAGAAACAAGGGAATCAATGAAAATGCTTGGAAAGGGACTTCATTGCATACAAGATACTTTTGCACATTCAGATGATTTCGTAAGTAAATGTAGATTGCCATTTGGAGATATAACTTTTTTTAATCATATAATAGATAAATTTAGTAATGCTGATGACAAGTTTTTTATTCAAGACCCAATATCTAAAAGTTCAAATTTTAATGAAGATTTTGAAGAGGGAAGACCTGTAAACCAAAGATATTCTGATACAAAAACTGCAACGCTTTTATATCTAAGTATCTTTAAAATATTAACAACAGATAATCAAAGGAAAGATATTGATATAGATATTTTGGAAAGATTTGAGGATGCATCAAGTGAGATGTGTAGAGATTTCTTTGCTGGTTTTTTTGATACATGTAAATACTATAGTGAAATTTTAAAATTACATAACGAAACAGCTCAGAACATCGCAGATGAGATACACAGGAACATAGATGACTCATTGATCAAATCAGTAAAGAAAAGTTACTTAGACAGCACTATTGGAGTAATGAATAGAAACCTATATCCAAACGATGATAATACTCAGTACAAAACACTACTTAGATATAAAGAAAGAATTATTCCTATAAATGTTTTTTCTTTTTTTAAAAGACTATCAATTCGTAAATTAGAAAATAGATCCAGGATAATAAGGTTTGCAATTTTAGCAAATATAATATTGATAGGGATAGCAACAATTATAACATTATTTTTAGTTTATAATATTGGAAATATTATATATAAAAGATATAAAACAATTAAAGATCTGCTCTGCTGCTTTAGCAAAGAAAAACCAATAGAAAAAGAAGTGCAAAAACAAATGCACTGTGTTACTTATGAAGCTTATGTACCACAAAAAACTCAGGTGTTTCAAAATAAAGTTGAAGCATCTCTCCCAGACTCATCCGAACATCGGCCTAAAACAGATGTTTACCCGATATTTGGGTTACAATTCAGTGGAAGTGAGAAAAGCTTTTTAGGTCCTGGAGACCCAGTAACCCTGCTGACACCGAATGTGGCAGCAAGGTTGAATAATAATAAGTATGGCATTGAAGAGTTGGTAGTGTAACAAATTAACTTGTACTAAAATTAACATATTTTACGAAGCTATTTTTAATATAAGTGTTCCTATCAGTAAAACCTTCATCTCCGCAGTAGACGGGATAAGTTATCCATTCTTCAATGGACCAAATATAAGATGCCAATTTTGCAGCCATAGCTGGAGTTTGTTTGATAATTTTTCCATCTTCTTTAAATGATAATGTACGAACACACCAACAAAAATTATATAAACAAAATATTAAAAGAGATATACTGATATGACAAAATAAATCTTTTGAGAAACCATAAGTATCACGCACCTTACGAGAATTTTGAAGTCTGTCAGTACCATTATTTCTTTCAACAAATGATGTATTTATAGTATCACTAACTTTAGAGTCTTCAAGCCTTTCACAGAGTAAGTCTTCTGTTCCAAAAACTATTTCACGCTTAATAGAACTCACACTTCCTTTTTCATATTCTTTACAAACTGTTGCGTAGCAAAGTTCTTTTGGCATTATTGTTACTGGATTTTTAGGAGGTCTCCCTCTCTTATTTTTCTTCTCAGGAATAGTTTTATTTCCGTAAACCTCTGCTATTGCTGTTTTATAAGGTGAAAAGCAATCACTTGTAATTAAAACATCTTCTCGTTCACCAGTTCTTTTGTAAACATCTTCAACTATTTTCTTGCAATTTTCAGGCGTTCTTTTGCCTATTATAACTGTCAATATAAGCCTACTTTCAACATCTATTGCTACGTAATCCCATTGTTCTCCATATTTTTCTTCATTTTCCGTACAGTTTTTCTCTTTTTTGCTTACAAAACTCCACTTTTCATCAAACTGTATTTCTTTTGACTCAGGGGGAAAATGAAACCTTTTCGTTATGAAATGCTGCAGCTACTGTTCCACTTATTTTTATGTATCGAGTTACTGTTGAATTGCTCACTTTAACTAATCGGCCCGTAGAACGAGTCCCACAGCCTTCTCTTAGGTGATCAAGAATTTGAACTACTTTATCCTCTTTTAATCTCGATTGTGACAATACTGTTCCTTTACGCTCAGAAAAATGGGCTTTACATTCCTTACAATATATCATTCTTATGTTCTTCTCTTTTCCACTCCAACCTCTAAATGATAAATTTCCTGCACCTCTTTTCCCTTTATGACTACACTCGTTATTTTGGCAACAAAAATCTTCTATTGGTCTTTTCATTTGTTCTCATCCCCATTTATTTTCTTTGATTCTTAATTTATCGGAGATTTATTCGATTTCTTGAGTTAATTTATTACACTACC
>CAVYEU010000009.1:0-19324 GCA_963767415.1 uncultured Eubacteriales bacterium | reverse complement strand
AGTTTTGAGGATTGTTGGATTGATTGGACCCAGCGGTACTGGAAAAAGTTATAGGGCGGCTTGGATAGCAAGAGAAAAAGGTCTTGATTTTATTATAGATGACGGGATACTGATTAAAGGGAACAGTATTATAGCAGGAAAATCTGCCAAAAGAGAAGCAACCAAAATTAGATCAATAAAATGTGCACTATTTTCAGACGAAGATCATGCGGATAGTGTAATTAGAGCAATTGATACCTATAAACCAAGATCAATCTTAATACTAGGTACATCAGACAAAATGATTGAAAATATCGTTGAAAGATTAAAAATAAAGAAAGATTCCGATATAGAAAAGCTATACATACATCAGATATCAACAGAACAAGAGATTACGTATGCTTTATCAGTTAGACAAGATCAAGGCAAACATGTTATACCTGTTCCAACTTTCGAAATAAAAAAACACTTTTCAGGTTACTTTCTTGATCCTTTACAGATATTCAGAAAAAGAGGAAAAGAAAACACTATGTATATAGACGAGAAGTCTGTCGTAAGACCTACCTTTAGCTACCTGGGTAAATATACTATTTCTGACTATACTATTTATCAAATTGTTGAACATGTTGCTTTAAGCATAAAAGGAATACACAAGATTTCAAGATTTAGAGTTGAAATCCGTCCTGAAGGAATATTAATCGATATGGATGTCATACTAGCATTTGGATACAAAATAAAAGAATTATTAAAAACAGCACAAATTAATATAAAAACTGAAATTGAAAGAGTCACAGCTTTAAATATAATCTGTTTGAATATGGTTGCAAAAAGTTTAGTGCTTGAACAGGATATTGTAAAACATAATTAATTGGGTTACAAATAAGGTGGAGATTATAAATGATATTTACTTGGAATGACTTTTGTGTTGAAGAACGTTATGACTCTATAGTAATTAGTGGTCTTAAAAATTTTAATGCTACCCAAATTTTTGAATGTGGCCAGTGTTTTAGGTGGATTAAGCAGAAATCGGGTAGTTACATTGGAGTTGTAAAAGGAAAGGTAGCCGAGGTAGAACAATTAGATGATGATACTATAAAAATGAGAAACACAAATAAAGAAGAATTTTATAAAATTTGGTTTGACTATTTTGACTTATCAAGAGACTATGGAGAGATTATAAATATTATAAATAAAGATGAGATAATGAACACTACAATTAATTTTGGGTATGGAATACGGATTTTGAAGCAAGATATTTGGGAAACTCTTATATCATTTATTCTTTCTTCCAACAATATGATTCCAAGAATAATAAGCTCAATAAGGGAATTATCAAAATTATTTGGCACGGAGCTTTTATATAACGGTAATAGTTTTTATACGTTTCCAACTCTAGATAGTCTATGCTTAGCGGATGTTAATAAACTTGAATCCTGTAGAGCAGGATTTAGGTGCAAATATATCCATAATGCAGCACAAGATGTAAAAAATCAGGTAGTGCAGTTAGACAAATTAGAGTATTTAACCACTGATAGTGCAAGGGAAGAATTAATGAAACTCTTAGGTGTAGGTCCAAAAATCGCGGATTGTGTTTTGCTATATAGTGGTACAAAGTATGACGTGTTTCCAACAGATGTTTGGGTTAAGCGGATTATGGAGAAACTGTATTTTAAAAAAGAGGAGAGCTTTAAAGAGATTCAAAAGTTTGCGCATGATTATTTTGGCAATCTTGCAGGCTTTGCTCAGCAGTATCTTTTTTATTACGCAAGAGAGAATAGGATTATTTAGAGGGGGGATTAAAAAATATAACTATCAATTGTGTAACTATTTATACGAATTAAGAATAATTTATAGCATAAGTTTATTTAGATAAAAACTCGGATCCGTAATTAAAAGAAAGGTGACTAAAATGTCTTTTTCTAATAGAGAGCTTTTTGCCAGGCTTATAAAATGTGAAGCAGGAGGTGAAGGAGAAAACGGTATGAAAGCTGTTGCAACAGTGATAATGAATAGAGCTCATGCTACTAGGGGTCAATATCTAAAAGTAGGTCAGGGAAGTATTCGGAAAATAATCAATCAACCAGGTGAATTTACATGCCTTTTATCAACAGTTTATGGTGAGGTAAATCTTCGTAATATTTGGAATAGCCCTCCAGAAACTGAACACTATGAGATAGCTGATTGGGCAATATCTGGGCATAGACTTAGCGGTGCAGCAAACTGTTTATGGTATTACAACCCATATAGCAAAAGTTGTCCTAAATATTTCCCTCCAAATAGAACAGGGTCTATGTTTAATAGAATACACAATCACTGCTTTTATTTGCCAACACCAAAATATTATAAAACGTAAAGGGTGATATTATTATATGTTTAATTATCGATGTTTTCCTTGTTTTAGACCAAATGAAATGATTCCAGAAGGCAATGTAATGTATGGATATCCATATAACCAAAATATCTATTCACCAAGTAATACTATGCAATTTGAGCCTTATACTTTGCCTGATTCTTCTTTATCAAGCCAAGAACCCGAAACTTTGCAAGACACTAGCTATATTCCAGGATTTCTTAAAACTCAGATAGGTAAAGATATAAGAATAGAATTTTTAATCGGAACCAATGCACCTCTAATTGATAGAACAGGTAAATTAATCAATGTAGGCGCAAGTTATTTAATAATTCAATTGGTTGAAACCAATGAACTTCAATTATGCGATTTATATTCGATTAAGTTTATTACAATATTTGGGAACAACTAAAATCTATTTTAGGTGATATGAAGAAGGCAGACTGTGTGATAAATAGTCTGCCTTCTTCATATCACTTGTGTTCAGACTATTGCATCAATAGTTCTAGAAAAAATGATTTTTAAAACGGCAGCTATTGGTACAGCTAAGAACATACCTACTATTCCAAAAAATTCACCTCCTACTAAAACCGCTAACAAAGTTATAACTGGATGTAAACCTAAATTCCCTTCAATTATTTTAGGAGAAATAAATGCATTATCAATTTGCTGAACAATTATATATGCTACAATTACCCAAATTGCTTTTGTTGGAGAATCTAATAAGGATACTGCTACAGGAGGAATCGTTGCAATTATAGGTCCAAAATACGGAATCAAATTAGATATTCCACCTAGAAAACCAAGTATTAGTGCATATTTAACTTTTAATATTAATAATATTATAGTTTCAATAGTCCCAAGAATTATCGCTGTTAATATTTGTCCTCTAATAAAGTAAGATAGTACTTTATTAATATCTTTTCCTGTCATAGTGAAACATGGTCTTAACCTTTTGGGAACCAAAGATAAAAACGTGTTTTTTATAATTTCTGAGTCTTTAATATAATAATATGCAATAATCATAGCTAAGACGAAGTCAAAAAAATACATTACAAAATGAATCGATGAAAAAATGTATTCTCTTAATTTTCTAGTAACTGATGCTTCCATAGAAGATATGTTTTTTTGTATATTTGTCAGCATATTATATTTAAATTCTGATGGCCAATCAGATACCGAGATAAATGTGAACACTCTATTACAATGATTCTCATATTCAGCTGTAATTTTAGGGAATGCAGTAACTTAATTCCCTCAAATTGCTTACCAATTCAGGTAAAACAAAAACAAAAATTAGGCTGATACTTAAAAAAAAACCCATATACACAATCAACACTGATGTTAAACAAGAAATATTCTTACGCTTAAAATAATTAATAATCGGCTTTATAATATATACAATGAAAGCTGCTAAAATAAATGGAAATATAATTCTTCCTATTAATATTTTATATTTATAAATAAAAACAAAAATTATAAATAATGGTATCAAAATTACTAAAAAAATATATTTCTTTTTAAATAACATTTCCCTCCTTACAAATGAACAGTTAAAGAGACTGGTATGCCCAGTCTCTTTAAGGCATGCCTTAAGAAAATAATTATTTAAAGATATCAACTACGTCCTTAACTACAGTACCTGAATTCATCAGAATTTTTTTCCCAAGCTTCATTGCTTTCCTTTTATCACGATATTTTATTATATCAGAATTAGACATCATACTGATTGAAAACCCAAGTAGACCTCCAAGCAACAAACCTTTTGTAAAATTATTAGTATACATAAATCATCTCTCCTTCATTAATAGTTTCTTTATCCCTTTATGTGTATACAAGATTTCTTCATAAGCTTCTCTATCAATTAATATATTATCTTCGCTAAACTCAACATTGCCATATAAAGGTACAATTTTTCTTCCATTATAAATATCATAAATTAGCCCAGCGGATACTTCGATAGCATCTATTTTACCCATTTTTAAATCAAAAATAATGTTTTTTACCGTTCCAATCTCTATTCCATGCTTAGAATAAACTCTTTGTCCTATAAGAATATCTTCTTTTGAGTACTTAGCTATTTTTTCAAGTTCTTTTTGAGTCAAAATACATGACTGATTTTCAATAATAAACGCATCGCTTCCAAAATTGCAAACATCTTTATATAATATAAATCTCTTTCTAAAAGAATTATTTCTTTTTTCAATAGCAAATGAAATTATTTCTTTATTCTTTGTACAAATCAGTATATCTTTAATTTCTCCGATTTTATGTCCTCCATCAGTACACAAAACTGGCATATGAATGATATCTGAATATCTAATCAAAAGATACACCTCTTTTAAATTATATGTAACACTGATATTATTACTTTTTTTTTCAAAAATAATTCATGAAAACATTACAAAAAAACAAATTAAATTAATTTATTGAATTATTACATTAATTTAATTTATTGAAAAAACAACTTAACTAGTATAAAATTATTTTGGTTTTTTATTTTATTTAAGGAAATACTATTTGATTGAAGCTAAAATACATACAAGGGGAGATCACAAATGAATGTAAAAGTCGGTATTAATGGTTTTGGTCGTATTGGGCGTCTGGTTTTCAGAGCAGCAATTGAAAATCCAAATGTCGAAGTTGTTGGAATAAATGATCCTTTCATCGATCTTGAGTATATGACTTATATGCTTAGATATGATAGTATTCATGGTCAATTTCAAGGGGAAATAGCTGTTGATAACGGTAAATTGGTTGTCAATGGTAAAAAGATGGCTGTTTTTGCTGCAAAAGATCCCGCAGAAATTGATTGGGAAGTCATGCGGTGCAGAATATATTGTTGAATCAACAGGTGTATTCACAACATGCGAAAAAGCATCAGCACACTTTAAAGGTGGCGCAAAAAAGGTAATAATCAGCGCGCCTTCAGCAGATGCTCCTATGTTTGTTATGGGAGTTAACCAAAATAAGTATTCAAAGGATATGACAGTTGTTTCAAACGCTTCATGTACGACAAACTGTTTAGCTCCACTTGTAAAAGTTATTCATGAAAATTTCGGTATTATAGAGGGATTGATGACTACTGTTCATTCAACTACTGCTACTCAAAAAACAGTTGACGGACCTTCAAATAAGGATTGGAGAGGTGGAAGAGCTGCCTCAGGAAATATTATTCCATCTTCAACAGGAGCTGCAAAAGCTGTAGGAAAAGTTATTCCAGAACTAAATGGGAAACTCACTGGTATGTCATTTAGAGTACCAACCCTTGATGTTTCAGTTGTTGATCTTACTTGCCGTTTAGAAAAAGGAGCAACATACGATGAAATAAAAGCAGTAGTTAAGAAATCTTCAGAAAATGAATTAAAAGGAATTCTCGGATACACAGAAGATGAAGTGGTTTCCTCTGATTTTATCCATGATGCCCGTACTTCAATATTCGATGCAAAAGCTGGGATTTCTTTAAACAATAACTTTGTAAAATTAGTTTCATGGTATGATAATGAATGGGGTTATTCAAACAAGGTTGTTGACTTGATATGCCATATGGCTTTAGTTGATAAAAAATAGTTCTCAAAAGAATAGATATATTAAAAGAGGCGACAGAGGTCGCCTCTTTTAATATATCTATTCTTTTGAGAATTATTTTTTATTGCTTGTCTAAAAGCTCAAAATGTATTATTCCAGTTGGATGAACTACAAGATTTTGAACCTTGGATGAAGATACTGTAAAACTTGAACTATGTGAAACCGGAATCCAAGGTGCATCGATAGAAATAGTATCTTCAAGCTCTTGGTAAATTTTATTTCGATCTGGACCATTTGGAGTAGTTCTTCCTTTATAAATCATTGCATCAACTTCTGGATTATTATACTTTGATTCATTCAAGCTAATATCAATATCCTTTGAATCAAATACGTACATAAAGCTATCAGCATCACCATTGTTACTAACCCAATCCGAAACATACATGTCACCTTGATTATTATTAACCTTATCTTTATATTCGATATCTTTACAAATTTCCAATTTAACACTAACCCCTATTTTAGCTAATTGAGTTTGAATCTCTTTTCCGATATCCTCACCAATGACTGTTATTAACGTTAAATTCAGATTCTCATCACCTTCATCTTTTAACATCTGTTTTGCTTTTTCTAGATCATATTGATAAGGCTGTGTGCTATTATTATATCCTGCTACATAGCTTGGTATTATTGTATCAGCAAGATCTCCAGTTTTTACTTTATCAACTATTGCTTGTCTATTTATTGCCTGAAATATTGCTTGTCTTATATTCCTATTAATAAAAGGTACTTTGGAACAATTTAATGCAACATGAAATATATCCATACTATTTGATTTGACTGCATAAACATCTTTTTGTTTTATCATTCCAAGCTGTTGTTGATTAACATTTATAATATCAATTGTGCCACTTTGTAATTGACTTATACGATTAGCTATTCCATTTACTTTAACAAAAACCAGATTATCTATTTTAGCGTTATCCCCCCAGTAAAAATCATTACTTTTAAGTACAATTTTTTGATTATTATCCGAGTTTTCAAACTTGAAAGGTCCTGTTCCGATAGGATTTTTAGTAAGTTCTTTGCCATATTTGTTCATTGCAGTAGGGGAACAAATAGGTGCTCCAGCACTCATTGCTAAATTGGATAAAAAAGTAATATTTACATCTTTTAAAACAAATTTAACTGTTAAATTATCAATCTTTTCGATTTTTTCTACATTATCATAAACATATTTCGCATAAACCATGTCATCAGTACGATTTGGAGACATCTGATGTTCAACATTGTATATAACAGCATTTGCATCAAATTTGGTCCCATCATGAAACAATACATCTTTTCTAAGACCAAATGTATATTCTTTATTATCTTTACTAATTACCCAATTTACAGCTAAACAAGGTTCGATCTCTGTTGTTTCCGACTTGTATCTAACCAAACCTTCAAAAATGTTTGAACTAATAAGAAACACATTTGAATCGCTAATATACTCAGGATCTAGAGTCTTTACATCAAAATCGAAACCATATGTAATCGTATTCAAACTATTGGGATCAATTACATTTGCATCACTTTGTTTTTTCTTTCCACAGCTAGACATGATTAAACATATTAAAGTTAAACAACATAAATACAATAAGAACTTTCTTTTCATATTAGTATCCACTCCTTAGTAAATATTGTTAATAATGCTCATACAAGTATACTATGCCTACTTTTTATCCGCAAGCTCAAAGAATATTGTTCCAATTTGATTATTTATAATAAATATGTTATATTTATTATATAAGAGCTAATTGATCAAGTCGCTATTGTATTTTACTTAATAATTTTAAATTGTTTTATCAAAATTTCAAATTCAATTTTTATGACCAATGTTAGTCTTGTGAGGGGGTATATCAATATGTTTCCAAATCAGTCACAAGAACAAAACAGCCAAAATCCTATAGTATTGGATGCATTAAACGACAGTACTAAACCACTGGCGATATATTATAATCCAAGTGAAAAAGCATATTCACCAACAGCTACATATTATTTATTAAAGGAATTACAGGAACTTAATTATGAGTCTAAAGAAGCATTTTCCGCAGATACTGAACTAATTGAAATGTTAAATGGCATTGATTTGTCTAAATTGCCAGAAGATGAAAATAGAAAAGATTCAAAATATATTACCGAAGGGATACAATCATTTTTTAGAAAGCTGCATGACAATGAGACTGTAACCTCTGCACCTGCTGATGAAGAGAAAAGAAGAGAAGCTTATACAACTCTTGCAAAGGGTCTAAAACTAATTACAGATATACTAAAAGAAAAAGTTGAAGAGAAAAAAGAAGAACTTGATATATATAGCTTTCTTGAATTGATTGGAGATGCCGGAAATTACTGCTATCAAAGGTGGAATGAAGTTTTAGAAACTCTTATAAAAAAATTTCCTGATGAGTTAACTAAAAAAACAAACATTCATGTTCAGGTAAATCAGAATAAGCTGGAAAATTCATTGAAAGAATTATTTGGTAAATCGAGAGAATATTTAGCTGACAAGTGGGCTAGCGATTTTATGAAAGAATATTATCCAGATCAATATGAAGGAAATATTGTACACTATAAAAGGACGTTTAAGAGAATTCTAAATGATGCATATGATTTTAATCTTGCGCAATCACAAGAACATGATCCGTTCCTTGAACGTGAAATAGGTGTAATACAAAATCATGCTGGTGAGTTTTTAGGAAAACGTGATATTCATGATTTAGTACTTACCAAATTTACAGCTTTGTTTAATGAAGCAGTAAAAGGGGATCCATCTCATCCATCTACTCCTTTATATAACGAGATTATAAATTGGGCTAGCCATACTTATAATATGGGAGAATTAAATAAAATTTCTGACCAATTCGATTTAATGACATTTTTAGGTAACTATATTTTTGTCAAGCTTGATAATGAGAAAATTGAAGATGACGTTTGGATGGAAAGAAAGCAACTAAGACCAGATGCTTTAAGATACTTACTTGAGCAAGAAAAATTAATTAGTTCATGTGAAGACGATCTAACTCTTATTAAGAGAATTAATAGAGATGATTTAATAGAATATAATAAATTAAATCAAAAAGTAGAAAAATGTACACCTTTACATATCGAGCTTTATAATAAGGGAAAAAACTATAATAAAGATCTAATTAGAAATATTCTTGAAACATCATCAATTGAAAGTCTTTCGAGAAAAAATAGCGAAGGCAAAAATGCATGGGACTTAGTAAATGAGATAGAAGATAAAGAAATTATAGATACAGTATTTAAAAGATTAGTCGCAGAAAAAGATACTGCTTTAATGTTTGCCGTTCAAGAAGGGCATAAAGGAACTATACAAATGTTGCTTGATAAAGGTGCAGATATTAATAAAGTAACTAAAGATAGATATACTGCTCTAATGATTGCCACTTCTAATGGGCATAAAGAAATTGTACAATTGTTGCTTGATAAAGGTGCAGATATTAATAAAGTAACTAAAGATAGATATACTGCTCTAATGATTGCCACTTCTAATGGGCATAAAGAAATTGTACAAATATTACTTGATAAAGGTGCAGATGTTAATAAAGTAACTAAAGATGGATATACTGCTCTAATGTTTGCCACTTCTAATGGGCATAAAGAAATTGTACAAATGTTGCTTGATAAAGGTTCAGATATTAATAAAGTAAATGAAGCTGGGTGGACCAGTCTAATGTTTTCAGCTCAAAATGGGCATAAAGAAATTATACAAATGTTGCTTGATAAAGATGCAGATTTTAATAAAGTAACTAAAGATGGATATACTGCTCTAATGTTTGCCACTTCTAATGGGCATAAAGAAATTGTACAAATATTGCTTGATAAAGATGCAGATTTTAATAAAGTAACTAAAGATGGATATACTGCTCTAATGTTTGCCACTTCTAATGGGCATAAAGAAATTGTACAAATATTGCTTGATAAAGATGCAGATTTTAATAAAGTAAATGAAGCTGGATATACTGCACTAATGATTGCCACTTCTAATGGGCATAAAGAAATTGTACAAATATTGCTTGATAAAGGTGCAGATGCTAATAAAGTAAATAAAAATGAAAATACTGCTCTAATGATTGTAGCTCAAAATGGGTATAAAGAAATTGTACAAATGTTGCTTGATAAAGGTGCAGATGTTAATAAAGTAACTAAAGATGGATATACTGCTCTAATGTTTGCCAGTTCTAATGGGCATAAAGAAATTGTACAAATGTTGCTTGATAAAGGTGCAGATTTTAATAAAGTGACTAAAGATGGACGTACTGCTCTAATGATTGCTGCTCAAGAAGGGCATAAAGAAATTGTACAAATGTTGTTTGATAAAGGTGCAAATATTAATAAAGTGACTAAAGATGGACGTACTGCTCTAATGATTACTGCTCAAGAAGGACATAAAGAAATTGTACAAATGTTGCTTGATAAAGGTGCAGATGTCAATAAAGTAACTAAATATGAGTGGACTGCTCTAATGTTTGCAGCTCAAAATAGGCATAAAGAAATTGTAAAAATGTTGCTTGATAAAGGTGCAGATGTTAATAAAATAAATGAAGATGGACTTACTGCTCTAATGATTGCCACTTCTAATGGGCATAAAGAAATTGTACAAATGTTGCTTGATAAAAGTGCAGATATTAATAAAGTGACTAAAGATGGACGTACTGCTCTAATAATTGCAGCTCAAGAAGGGCATAAAGAAATTGTACAAATATTGCTTGATAAAGGTGCAGATATTAATAAAGTGACTAAAGATGGACTTACTACTCTAATGATTGCAGCTCAAGAAGGGCATAAAGAAATTGTACAATTGTTGCTTGATAAAGGTGCAGATGTTAATAAAGTAGATAAAAATGGACTTACTGCTCTAATGTTTGCCACCTCTAATGGGTATAAAGAAATTGTACAATTGTTGCTTGATAAAGGTGCAGATGTTAATGAAATAAATAAAGATAGACTTACTGCTCTAATGTTTGCCACTTCTAATGGGCATAAAGAAATTGTACAAATGTTGCTTGATAAAGGTGCAGATGTTAATAAAATAAATGAAGATGGACTTACTGCTCTAATGTTTGCCCCCTCTAATGGGTATAAAGAAATTGTACAAATGTTGCTTGATAAAGGTGCAGATGTTAATAAAGTGAATAAAGATGGACTTACTGCTCTAATGATTACAGCTCAAGAAGGGCATAAAGAAATTGTACAATTGTTGCTCGATAAAGCTGCAGATGTTAATAAAGTAGATAAAAATGGACTTACTGCTCTAATGTTTGCCACCTCTAATGGGAATAAAGAAATTGTACAATTGTTGCTTGATAAAGGTGCAGATGTTAATGAAATAAATAAAGATGGACTTACTGCTCTAATGTTTGCCGCTTCTAATGGGAATAAAGAAATTGTACAATTGTTGCTTGATAAATGTGCAGATGTTAATAAAGTAGATAAAAATGGACTTACTGCTCTAATGTTTGCCACCTCTAATGGGTATAAAGAAATTGTACAAATGTTGCTCGATAAAAGTGCAGATGTTAATGAAATAAATAAAGATGGACTTACTGCTCTAATGTTTGCCACTTCTAATGGGTATAAAGAAATTGTACAATTGTTGCTTGATAAAGGTGCAGATATTAATAAAGCAAATAAATATGGACTCACTGCTCTAATGATTGCCGCTCAAGATGGGCATAAAGAAATTGTACAATTGTTGCTTGATAGAGGTGCAGATGTTAATAAAGTAACTAAAGATGGACTTACTGCTCTAATGTTTGCCACTTCTAATAGGCATGAAGAAATTGTACAAATGTTGCTTAATAAAGGTGCAGATGTTAATATATCAAAGAATCAAAAGAGTGACTTAAATGGTACAGTTGTAAATCCAGCTTCACTAGAACCTATAATTCCTAGATCAGATTTGCCTCAAGATAATCCTGTTAATAATCCAAATCAAGTTCCGATAAGGCAAATACAACAGCAAAGAAATCTATGATTAAAGTATGATAATCTTATCTGACTCCTAACCAGAATATTATTCCGATTTGATTATCTATCATTAAATATGTTATATTTCTCTCCATTACCATGATTTACTGTTTTATGTGAAAATTCCCATTCTACCAACCTATCATAAATTGCATATTCATCAGTAAATATTAACGTTCCTAGTTTTAATTGACTTAATAGTCGCCTGCTGAACGTTATCTAGCATATTAATTACAAGATATTTTATTGCACAGGTCGAAATATTTTTGCAATAAAAAAGGATTTTATCAGATTTTAGCGAATCATGTATAAGAGATATTCATATGTAATATAATAATAAAGAATACGGAGTGATCGATATGAAAAAAGTATTCGTATTAATAATTACAATAGCAACAATACTGGTAATCTCAGTAACTCTATACGCAAGAGATGGATTAGTCGTTATAATTAACGAGATTCCGCAGACATTTTTAAGTGATTCAGATCCTTTTATAGAAAATGGACGTATCCTAATACCTTTGGGATTTATAAGCGAAAGGTTTTCGTGTACAGTAAACTGGGACTCTAATGCTAAGATCGCCGAGATCGTTTATGGAAGCAAAAAGATGCTGTTTAAAAATGATGATGTAAACGTAATTGTAGATGCAAATGGAACACAAAAGAATGTAGAGCTGGATGTTCCTTCTAAGATCTACAACAATAGAATGTTTATTCCTCTAAGATTTATGGTAGACAATATAGGGGCAGAAATAAAATGGGATCCAAACAGCAAAACAGTAAGTATAACATCGGATAAGGTATTTAAGAATACAAACAGATGGTATGATAAGCTGATGGTAACAGGGGAATATGTGCAAATAAGTGAGGATAAAGAAACGGGGTTTAAAGTAGCTAGACCAAAAGATGGAAATGCAAATTATATAATTATAAGACAACCAGCATGTATTGAAGCTCATCCTTATCAAGTAAATGGAGTATGGTCTGACCGTAAGGAAGATAGAGAATATATTCAATATTCTGATATACATATTAGTTTAAGCCCTCTTGATTTATATACACGCCATAAAGTGAGAGATTTATTAAAGATAATATTACCAAGTACTTGGGAAAAGGTTTATGATTATCTAATGTTAGCAATTAGAGAAGAAATATTTGAATTACCTGGACCGTATGGAGCGTTTGCGGGAATAAATAATTTATATTTTGAAAACAGAGATATATCTATAGGAAAAAATGGAATATCAGTAGGCATTGATATTGGAATGGATGGAGTAATACCACCAAGAGAAACATATACAAGTAGTTATGCAGGTATTCATAGTAAAAGTTCAGGTTATGATTGGCAAGTAAAAGAATATCAATTAGATCAGTATTAAAAATATTTTTAAAAATAGAGGTAATGATTATGAGTAAAATAGCAAAAAACTTAACCGATTTAATTGGTAATAACAGAAGGTCTATTGGTAGGCATATCTTCTGGATCAGCAGTCTTTGCTGCAACTCAAGTATCAAAAAGTTCCGAGAATAAAGGAAAAGTTATAGTTACGATATTGCCTGATACAGGTGAAAGGTATCTATCAACTGATTTATTCTTAAATTTATTATAATGATGTAGATAATTAATATTAAACAAACGAGTGTTTATAATATACATCTATGTGTTTTATCATCTATTTCCAAAATAAATTTCTCGAATTCTTTTCTAGTATAAAGTTTATTTCCCCAAACATCCTGGGTGCAAGGTAATTTCTGCAAATTTCGTATTTTATAGATTATATCATAAAGTTGTGTCAAGCAATATGCCCCAGCTCTTATTTTTAAAGAGGATGCTTTTTCAAATGGGAATATAGGAAAACATAAGACATCTATAATATTACCATGGTCGATTAAATGATCCATGTAATGGCATGTAATACCGAATATAGTATCTTCATTGTAAATAGCATATGTATATCCTCCTATGCCACGATATTTGGGTGGACATGGGTGAAAATTAATAGCGGCTACATCAGCATTTTTTATAATATCTGTACCGAGAATTAAATCAGACTTAAATGAAAATATTAAATCTCCTTTCCAACTGTCTATCTCATAAGGATATTTATCTCCATGCTCCCAGAGAACGATTAAGGGATCTTCATACTGTTCCTTTATAAACTTTGCAGCAATATTACTCCAATTTGAAGTATCACCAATAAACAATACTTTTTGACTCATACGAATAGCCTCATTTTCAAATTTTTTAAAATATAGAAATAATTACGAATACACTGATATATTTTAGTCTACTAAACGTATTAATGATTAAATCATTCACTATGATATAACATAGTAAGTATTTACTTCTAATATTATATATTCTATAATAAAATGATTAATTATTCAATAATATTTCGAATAGTTTAATTATCATTTATTATTTGTAGTTTTAGGAGGATTGTTTATGAATGTGCGTATTTTACTTGTATCAGTTCCATTTGCTGATATTGAGCAAACTGAACAAGAGAAAGAATATTGGAAATGGCATTATGCAATAAAAACTAAGCTCACATACAGAAATCTTAATGATGACCTGGTGACCAAAATAGGTAATATTGAGAATCAAAATGTTGGTCTACTGTCAATAGCATCATATTTAACTAATAATGGAGTTGAAGTTAAATATATTGCTCCTTCGACTTTATATAGTTGTCAGAATAGAGAAAATAAGTTTCTAGACCAAATTCTAAGCCAAATAGAAAACTATAACCCAAGTTTCATTGGATTTAGTGCGATTACTTATAATATGCCTATAGCATTTTATTATGCACAGAAAGTAAAAGAGAAAAAACCATTTATTAAAACAGTGATAGGTGGAGCACATGCTAATGGTGCTAGTGGTGAGACTTTAAATGAACTAATGAATAGTTTTGATTTTGTAATACGAGGGAAAGGAGAAATCCCCTTTTTAAATTTAATTAATGGGAATATAGATTCTATAGGAATATGTTGCAGATCAAACGGTAAGGACATTATTAATCCAACATGTATGCTATCTATAAATAATTATCCTGATCCAATGTATCATTTTTTAGAAGTCGATGAATTACCTGCTGCTAGAGTATATTCTTCTTTAGGTTGTCGTTCAAAAAGCCAATGTATTTTTTGTGGAGATATACTGCATAATAAAGATTTTGTAGTAAAAGATGTAAAAAATGTAATTAACGAGATTAAGAGTCTTTATCATGATTTTTCAACCAAACATTTTTATTTTGGTGACGAAAATTTCTTTTTTGATAAACAACGAGCAATATATGCGATGGATGAAATAAATAACAGTGGGCTAAATATAACAGTGGGTTATCAAGTCAGAATAGAAGATACAGATGAAGAACTTATAAAAAAGGCTTCTGAGTATGGCAAATGTACAGAGATACATGTAGGAGTTGAAAGCTTCTCACAAGAGGTGCTAAATCTAAATAACAAAGGGCTAAGAATTGATAACGTGAAAAAATTTTGTGAATTAACAAAAAAATATGGTATAAGCAATCATTGTTATTTTTTGACTGGACTTCCAGGAGAAACAGAAGAAACATCTTATTTGACAATAAAAAGAATGGAAGAACTTCTAAATGCAGGGCTTATTGACATGGTAGAATATAGAATTGCAATACCATTTCCAGGTACTCCAATAGAGAAATATTCTGAAAAATATGGAGTAAAAATAAAGCATAAAATGTGGGAGTTTTATAAAGGCGAAAGATTACCTCCATTTGATTTAGAAAGCATAACATCAGAAAGAATATACGAATTATATTTAGAAGGATTAGAAACAATCACAAATGCATATATCAAAAAGTATTCTAAAGAATATAATGATGAATTCATTGATTTAAAAACTTTAGGTTCAGTTATAGGAGGGGGGTTTTAAGGCATGCCCAAAGAGCATTGCCTCAACCTCTTCCATTACTTATGCTCATAAGACACTTCATAACCTTAATCATTATTCAAATAATTGATTATTACTTATTACGAAAAAAACAAGAAGATCGCTCCAGATGCACAGATTATCCTATATTTTGGTAATGATTATACATTCCCAGTATATCAGACCAATTCAGATAGCAACGGAAATTTTACTATTGAAGATCTACCTTCTGGTTATTATATAATACATGCTGAAATAGGTAAAAAGCTTAAATGCAATTCACATTATATTAAAGTGTTTCCTGGTCGCACTGTTTATCAATCGATACAATTATAAAAATAAGAAGTGTGTATAGTTTTGTGCGAACACAAAATTATACACACTTCCTATATTTATCTGCAAAATCTAACCTTAAGTATCCTTTTCAAAGTCCACCAGGCACTTTGTAATGGCTGCATTGTTGTTTGACCGATTCTCTCAAAATAATCAATATATACAGACTTAACCCTAAAACCATCTTTTATAGGTCTTAACAATAATTCTACGGGTAGGGCTGGTCCTTTTGGATCATAGTGCAAACTATCAATTAATGATTTTTTGTATGCCCTCATACCACTATGTAAATCAGTTATATGTTTAAAGAAAAGAATAGACGCAATTATTGCAAATCCTATATTAGCCAAATAATTAATCATAGGCATTGCTTTAGGTTTTTCTTTTAATCGAGAACCATCAACTAAATCATACCCATCTTCAGTTATTAACCTTACAAACTCTGGTATCATTTTTATAGGATAGGTATCATCACAATCTAATGTAACTACTACATCACCTGAAGCTGATCTTAACGCCATATCCATTGCTTTCCCATATCCTTGTGGTGGAAACTGACGAATAACCTTTGCCCCAAGGGAACTAGCAATCTCTGGTGTCTTATCTTTACTTGAGTCAACTATTAATATTTCCTCATTCGGCAGCAACGCTTTTATGTCGCTAATTACTTTTCCAACTGCCTTCTCTTCATTCATTGTAATCATAACTATGCTTATCATAATAAAATACCATGCTCCCTTAATTATTAGAGTATACTTGTTCATGTATGAAATCGCATTTCTTCTCACTTCTCACTTCTAATCCTTAAGTGCCATCGCTTTTATTGATTCTGTTATCGCTTCCTTTGCTGAATAAACATTATTCCATCCAAGACTTCTTATCTTATGGGAATCTAATCGAATAATAGGGACATCACCCTTCCATCCTCTATCCCCACCTGTATAATTATACTTAACATCTGAAAGTCCAAGAATATCAATTACTATATCGGCAATTTCTGTAACGGTTATATAGTCTCTTGTTGCAACATTAAAATATACGAATCCTTTATCCAAATTCTTTTCAACCAATCTCATTGCTCTTAGAATATCAGTTATATAAATATAAGATTTACTCTGAGTTCCATCTCCAAGGATTGAAAGCTCTTTTGAATTTTTGCCCAATCGTTTTATAAAGTCAAACCCAACTCCATGAGTTTGATTAGGACCAACAACATTAGCAAACCTAAATGCTGCAGCTCTAATATCAAACATATAGCAGTAGGAATTGATCAAAGCCTCAGAGGCTAATTTGCTTGAACCATATGTCGAAATTGGTAATAATGGAGAATAATCTTCATGTACCTCTAATAATCCAGTATCCCCATAAACACCACTTCCTGACGAATAGAGTAAAGTTTTTATGTTGTTTATCCTCATTGCTTCTAATACATTATTAGTAAGATAGGTTCCCTCCCAGAAATCAATATCAGGTTGAGTCACTGCTTTTGATATGTCAGGATTTGATGCAAAATGGTATACAACATCAAAACCCTGCATCGCATCAACCAATCTATCTTTATCCTTAACATCCCCTATCATGACACTAAAATTGCTATTTTTTGTAAGATCATGTACATAATTAAATTTACCAGAAGAAAAATTATCGTACACAGAGACATAAGATTCATTTTCTGATAACAAAAGTCGGCTCAAGTGACTGCCAATGAAACCTGCTCCTCCAACAATAAAGTACTTTTTCATTACAAACATCAACCCTTCCAAATTATTAAAGTAATGTTTATATCGCGTTTACTACTAAATGCCACAATATACCTTGCCATCCTTCTGCATGCGGAGTTATTCTTTCAGTTGATACTACAGGCACTAATACACATACATCAGACATTTTAGCAGACGTGCCACCATCCCTGCTTACAATTGAAACAATATTTGCAAAAACTTCTTTAGCATATTCCATAGCTAAAACCAAGAAGTTCTAGATGTCGTGCTTGATCCTCCACCTACTGAGAATATCATCAAAGTATCATTTTTATTTAATTTGGAGGTCTTCAACCAATTTACAAATATAAACTCAAATCCATTATCATTAGTCCATGCTGTTAATTCAGAAACATTATCGGTTGGAGCATAGGTCTCAATGCCAGCTATCTTTCTAAAATCATTAACAGCATGGGATGCATTTCCTGCAGATCCTCCTACACCAAGAATGAAGAGTCTTCCCCCCCTAGCTTTGGTTTTTTTCAAAACCTGTATAAACTGATCAATTCTTTCTCTATCAATTGTTTCAATGATTTTTTTCGTTTCATCTAAATAAGTATTAATATATTCCAATGTCATAGCTGTTTTCCTCCTACCTTATAATGTTAATCCAGAAGATACCGCATCATTATAGAACATTTTTACAGTGTCTAGTGTAAACTCGTTAAGATCATACTCTACAAACTTTAGCTTGTTAGTGATTTCCGGTTGTATAGTTATTATGTCGCATCCAGCTTCTTCTGCCTGAAAAATATTCAATAACTCTCGAGGGCTTGCCCATAAAAGCTCAGTACCAACAAATTTTGATAAAATTTTCTTTGATTCCTACATAAAACATAGGATCAACCCCTGTATCTGCAATTCTTCCTGCAAATACCGACACTATCGTTGGTAAACCACTTGCAAGAACCGGAACAGAGATCTTACCTGCTCTAAAGTAAATACCGCAGTAATATTAAGTTTTATATTGTCTTTAATAAGATCAGATATTAAACCAATTGATGATTCTTTTTTTGTATTCATGATAGGAATTTTAATAAAGATATTATCCCAAAACTTGCCAATTTCTTTGCTTGCAGTTTCATTTATTAAAATCATCACTAATTACTTCAAATAAAATTATTTTTTTTCAATGATTGGCATTACTTGATTTACAAAGGATAAATAATCTGAAACACCTGCTTTACTGCATGGTAGAATACTTTTAGGATTTGTAGTATATCCTTTAATCATGGGATTCTTTGCCATAGCAATAAAATCATCAATTTTAGCACCATCAGAAAAGCTTAATTTTTAACATTTCTAATGTTTTCATAAATAGATATTCCCCCTGATCAGTTAAAAAATCTCTTTACAAAGAACATGTCTTATATTTTATCTCTATATATCTATTATTTCAACATATTTTTTAAAGTATAGGAATTATAG
>CAVYEU010000008.1:0-19424 GCA_963767415.1 uncultured Eubacteriales bacterium | reverse complement strand
ATTTGAGATTTGGGTTTAATTTGTTATTCCAACTTTTAGATAAATTTTTATTCGGATCATATGTAAATACAGTATCTTCGTTTTCAGAACTTTTAGTTTCAAGACCTATTAATGAATTAACTATTTTAAATGTAGAACATGGAGATACTTGCTTCTTACATTTTTCTTCATTATGAATTATATATTGTCCTTTAGTGCTATCAAGTAAAACAAAGCATCCATCATGATTAGAAAAATATTTGCCTAAATCTTCATATGAAATATTCAAATATTGACTCTTTTTGTTAGTGGAATTACCTAAATCTCGGTTTATATAGGTACATCCTACCATTATACTAATAACAAGAAATAAAATTACGAAGCCTCTGTGCTCCAAAAATAGTAGTAAATATTTACCTTTCAAAATCATTTCTCCCTTATCTTATAAATTAATTCTGGTATTCTACGATCCTTTATTACCAAAGAATTTACTTCTTCAACATGTATGGCACCCATTTTAATATAAAAATCCTTAGCTTGTGGGCTAGTAACAATATCAATCGTTTCTATACCAAGTGATTCACACGTACTAATCATATGGCTCCACAACAACTTTCCATAACCTTTACCTATTTCCTTTGGCTTAACGTACAGATATTCTAAAGCTGTTTCTTTATTGTTAATTGATATACCATAAAAACCAACAAGATTATTATCTTCTTCAAGGACAAATGTTGGATTAGTTGTTATAAATTCCTCGGTGACTCTATAAATAGTTTTGAAGCTTTCCATAAAATCAGTATCGTATCCCCAATAAGCTTCTGATCTAATGGCTAGTTTGTCAATGCTATTGTTTCTTCTTTGTTTGCAGGTCGTATTTGTATCATTTTAAACCCATCCAATTCTATAAATATACTGCCACTAACAGCCACAGTATCTTATTTTTGTAACTGTTAGTGCATATGTTCTTGCTAATTTATTTAAGTGTTTAATGCTTATCTTTTTTTATTTGCTTTTATAAAAGCCCTTGCATTTTTCGCTCCGTCAAATTCTGAAAACATCTCACTCATTTTTTCTTTTTCTATCTGCCTTGAATTAAGGCCTTCATATTTGGATTCTCTTTTTAATTTTAAATAATTTAAAAAGCGTTCTTCTAAGATCAATCCATTTTCAATTGCTTCTCTTACTGCACAATGTGGCTCATTTGCATGTTTGCAATTACTAAATTTGCACTTTTTTGCAAGAATATCAATGTCTTCGAATGTTTTTGACACACCAACACATTCGACCCCGATTTCGCGCATTCCAGGCGTATCAATCACTGCCCCACCTGAAGGAATAAAATTTAAGTCTCTTCGTGTTGTTGTATGCCTACCTTTATCATCCTTCCTAATTCCTGAGGTTTTTATAACTTCACTTTCTAGCAAGCGATTTATTAAAGTAGACTTTCCAACACCAGATGAACCAATAAATACTACTGTTTCACCAACTTTGATATATGGAATTATGGCTTTGTATCCATCTTCTTTTAACCCAGTTGTAACAACGAAATCAATTCCAATTGCAACAGTATTTATTTGGACCAATTTTTCTGATAAGTCTTCACACAAATCTGATTTTGTTAATACAATTACTGGCCTTGCCCCGCTATCCCATGCAATAGAGATATAACGCTCCAGCCTTCTTAAATTAAAATCATTGTTTAAAGACATGGAAATAAAAATTGTATCAACATTGGCTGCTATGATTTGTATGTCATTTGAAGTTCCTGAAGCTTTTCTAACAAGAGTACTTTTTCTTGTTAGAATGTTATGAATAATGGCATTTCCACTTTCATTATTGTCCCTGTCAATCATAACAAAATCCCCAACAGCAGGATATTCAGATAATGATTTTACAGAATATCTAAATTTCCCTGAGATTTCTGCCATTAAGTCTAATTTATCAATAGCAACTTTGTATAAATCTTTATATTGAGCAATTATCCTACCTAATATAAGCCCTTCATAAAATGAAGCTTCTTGGATAAATCTATTGGAAAACCCTAAGTTTATAAGTTTATTATTCAATTTAATTACCTCCTAAAATTTGTATTGAATCTTTGGAGGCTTATACATTAATTATTTTGTATACACCTCCATGTTTAATACAAATCTCACACTCTTATTTTTAGCCATAACACTCATCTCCTTTTTGTGATTGTATTTTATATTATACTGCACATATATTTTTGAAACCCTTATTTTTCATATATTTTTTAATAAAAAGATAATCATTATTATTCGTAATATCACTAAATAAATATTTTTTAAAAAACAGCTGTTTATTCTATACCAACATAAATATCAAGAATAATATTTTGATGATCAGCTGCTCTTTCGTCATAAATTTCAAAATCAGCATAGTATGTACGTTTTCCACCCAGTTATATATCTTCCATACCCCAAATATTTTGCCAAGCTTCTCTTATTACAGCTGGCATACTTCCAGGATTTGTTGTGAACTTAGTGTAAGTTTGTGGTCTTATAGTAAATGTTTCTAATCCTTCGGATAGGTTATTATAAAATTCGGTTACTTCTTCACCAATAAAATAACTATATTCACCCTTGAAATCACTTTCATATTCGGTATACATGCAGAAAGTCGTTCCAGGTTTTCTACGATTCTGAATTTTTTCTGCAATCGACGTATGAAAATATTCCTTAACACATGGAAAAATTTTACCCGCTCCCCAAATGAGTTCATTTTGATAGCTTGTGCGTACTTTAATACCTACTAATTTAATTTCTTGTAATTGTATTGTCGTTTTTTCCATAAATGAATTAATTCTCCTTGTTAATTAATACCCTCTCTTCTTTTCTTGCCTCTTTTTGAATTTTAGTTCTTCAAATTCTTCTTTGCGTTGTTTTGAAACTTTCTTTCGATTCTGTTATTTGTATAACCAAAATAGCTATAATTTTTCAAAAACTAATTATAATCTACTTCTTGGTACTAGAGCATTGCTAGGATTTATTCCTTGGGACAATGCGAAATTTATTGTTTGCTCAGCTAACCTTCTAATAATACTACCATTAGAGCTAGAGTGCATCATATTAGGTTGTGTTGGCACATTTTGTTTATGAATCATGCCTAATGGATTAACAGGTACAACCTGAGAAATCTCAGCTAGCGACTGTATTCTTTCATTATTACTTGGCAATCTGACCCCAGTTTCATCATATCTTTCAAAATCTTTTTTATCATAATTATATTCTATAGAAAAAACATTTTGATCATCAATTGCAATAAGTCCAGCTCCTTGTAACCCTTTCATGTCTCTAATACCTTTATTGGGATTTATAAACACTTCAAATCCTCCACCATAATCAACTACAAACGTATTCCCTAGTTTTGCAATAGCTCCATCACCAGGTAATAATTTCTTCAGAAAAAATCTAGGATGATGACCGACAAAATTAAGCATCTTATAAGGTTTGATTCCTTCTAAATTGGCTTTACTGCCTAAATATGATCTAAATAATTTCTTATTAGTCCACATAACACTAGTTGAGGTAGGAGCATATGGAACATATGGAGATGGAGATCCCTCGATTAAAAATGCAGGAGGTGTAGATTGTCTATCATTTGTTGTTGCTACAGGAGTAAAACCATTTTTTACTTTTACCATAGCACCTGATGCATATAATGGATCTCTTTCTATATTGTCAGTATTCTCTTCTCTAAAGAAGTCTCTACTTACATCATATTTAAATTTAGCATTCATATGTTCTGAAATATCCTCTGGAGTTATATTATAAGTATTCATTATTCTATAAAGGTCTTTTGTTTTGATTTTTGGAGCAATGATTCTTACAGGTAAATCGTCACCTTTTTGTAAATCACCATATCCACTAACTCGAACATATATTTTATTTTTACCAATTATCGTATATTCTTTTTTTTGTTGCAATTCCTCAGGAATTTCTATTCCTCTATTGGTTAAAATTTGTTTTACAGATTCAACTAGGACAACTTTTTCAAGTCCTGCATGAGTAAAAAACAAGTTTCTTTTATTTTCTCCTAATGCTAATTGGAATCTCCCATTCTCAATATCTTCTTTTAATGCCTGCTGTATTGCCAATTGTTGTCCAAGTGTAAATCCACCATTAACTTTTATAAGAGATTCAGTCATTTTTGTATCTTTACCCGAAAATAAAAAGTCTTGTTCATGATTACCAACAATATTAATTACTTCTAATCCTTTATTTTTAGCCTGTTCTTGTAGTGATAAAATAAATAAATATGCTTTTAATCCATTTTCAGCTGCTTTAGGATATCTTCTACCATCAGAAGTTATAATATCACCTAAATTAACTAATTTCTTTGATTTACCTTTGGGGTTAATATGAAATAGTCTGTTCATAAATTTGCATACTGAGGAATCCCAAGCACTTTCGATAACTACTCCATTTCTATCAATCAAACCTGCTGCAAAAACGAGTTTTATATATGTAGCATAATCGGCATGTACATCACCAATAGCAAATAAATTTGCTTTGCCAATAACAGTGTCATCGGCTTGTTTTGCATCTTTCAAAATCTGTTTAATTTCAGCCTCAAATTCATCTAAATTTAATTCATCAAAAACACCTTTTTGATTATCTGGATTAATACAATCACTATAACGTCTTTGAATCCTTTTTAGACTCTGAGCTAAATCAGGTGTTCTATTTGTGTAAAGGCTAACACCTGTTACTCCCCCAATAGCAACTGCAAATGATGCCAATTTTATTACTCTAATAGGATTAGCAAAAGCTTTTGCCGCACCAAAAAAAGGGCGCTTTATTTTCCCGAAAACATTTTTAAACATTGTAACAACAACTCCTTACATTTTTTCAATTATTGATATTAGTATACTGATATTTACAGACTAGCAACAACTCCATCTTTGGGTTTTATGGAAGCATTTATATCTGCTTGTGCTTGTTTTTCTCTAGCCCTTTCAACATAGTCTGTGACAAGATCAATAACCCCATCAGCCAAACCATTCACTTTTTGAAATGGTATGCCATCAGTATAGCCATCAGTCGAGCGCATCCAATAAGTACATAAGACATTTCGACCATCAGCACCATTTTCTAAGAGCAATTTGGTTATTCTTAAATTACTAAGAGCATACGGAAGCAAAGAAGTTGGATCTACACCTTTATTCAAAAGGTCCTTTATTTCATTTTCATTGTTAGCCCAAATAGCTTGTATGCCAGCGTTTTTAAGATTTTCTTCTTTTCTAATATAATCCCAGAGTATCCTTTCAAGATGCGCATTTTTACTCTCAACAAGTTGCAACTTTTTTTGATCAATTTTACCTTTTACATAAAAACCAGCGCTTGCGAAACTTCCAGCAGCAACTGCCAATGATACAAATTTAGCTGCCCTAGCAGGAGGAAAACTACCTCTGACTGCACTCGATAGTGGCTCTACTACTTTGCCAAAAACTTTTTTAAACATTTAAATAATACCTCTTTCTCATATTTTATATTTTTGATATTTTTCAATTGAAACAGTAAAATACTAAATTGATGGGTTAATAAGATAAAGTATAATTATATAAGTATATCACTGCCTAATTTTGTTTAATTGTAGCATACTTTATCATAGCAGTAAACAAAAAACATATATCTATCAAAGATCCATGAAAGCTATTCACATGTAACGTTACAAGAAAAGACGCTAAAAATTTAATCAATTTTACTATTTGAAGTTGCTTTTACGTGATATCATAATGTCAATAAGGTGGTAATTTTTATAAAATGGCAAAAAATAAGAGATTTATATCCGCATCAGTGGGTTAAACTTAACGTTTTAGAATCTCATATTGATGGAGGTAGAAAAATAATAAATGAAATGGAAGTAATAAAAGTTTTAATCTCAGATGAAGAAGAAGGAAACAAGCTAGGTAAGAGTAAAGAAAATGAAGCCATATATTATACTTGCCACGAGAATATTTCTTATAAAATGACGAGACTATTTGGATTTAAACGAAGAAAGGCGAATGCATAAGTGGATATATATGCTTGATGGTCTAATTTGTACAGATATAAAAGTTATTTTTAATGGGAAAGAGAAAATATTTAAAAATGCTGTTATAGATACTGAAATATAAAGAAGGGAAATTTATTTTTATGTTTAGTAGTATGGAAGATTTATTACAACATCAATTTGAAAAACTACATAGTAGATCAATTCTTCAAAGAAGATTTATTAATGATCAAGAAAAAAAGCAATTTGATACATTAAATGATTTGGGATTAATTTCTGATGAAGTTAAATATAAAAAAGAAAGATCTCTTGCTGTTAAAGGCATAAACCTTGCAACTGCAGAAATAAATTTGAAGTATTCTGGAAAAAGATTATTACAAAAGGAATTCGTTTCAAAAAATTATAATACTGATTTTATACGATATGTGCCTGAACAAAGTGCAAAAAGGTTCAATAAAAGATACAAGTTCATAATAGGTAGAAAACCTTATAAATCTGTTTCGAAAAAAAAGAATTCATTAATGAAAGTTTCTATTATTCCTGAATTAGTTAAATATGGTGAGTTTAAGCAATTTGAAACATTAGAAGTACCTAATAAAATTGGAGAAGTTTTTAAAAGAGATACTGATTCCGAAGCTATTTTGCTTACTCATATTGCAAAAATAATTGATGAATCAATTATTAATAGAAATATAGGAGAAAACAGTGATATTATAGGTTCAATAGGGTTATTTACAGAAAGAGAACCATGTGAAAGTTGTTTAGGTGTCATTTATCAATTTTCACAACGATATCCTAATATAATACTTAGAATTTATGATGGGAATGGAAAATGTAGAATATTTAAAAATAATACTATAACTAAAGAATTATATTTGGATATTGGATCAACCCCAAGAGTATATTATGATGGAACAAAAATCCCAAAAGGAATCAGAGTAAAAGATTATGGTATTTGGATATGAGTGCCTTTTAGCATAACAGCTTCGAAACTAACTTTAAAAAATTGGAGGATAGATATGTACGTTGATTTACACATACATTCTAGTGCATCAGATGGTACGGATAATCCAAAAGAAATATTAGAGAAAGTTATTCAAAAAAATATTGAATATTTTTCAATATGTGATCATGATGTGATTGATGGATCGAAAAAGATGTTAGAGTTATCAAAAAGTAATGATTTTAATAAAAAAGTTAACTTTATCCCAGGCCTTGAACTCACAACACAGTTCCAGGATAAAGAGTATCATATCCTTTTTTATTCATATGATATTGATAATAAGATAATAAAAAAATTAAACAGTTTTGTCATAAACAGAAGAATTGAAGAAGAAGAAAAATTTATTAAAAAGTTAGAAAAGGAGTTTAAGGCTGTAAGTTTAAATGAGTTTAGAAAATATATAAATGATCAAAAAAGAGGCGGCTTTAAAACAATTAATTATTTAATAGATAAAAACATTGTTACTTGGGAGGAATTTTTTAGCAAAGAATGGAGAAGCAAGTGGGATAATCGAGTGTTTAAGCCTATACACGAAGTAGTTAATGAGTTGAAAAAAGTTAGAGGAACAATAGTTTTAGCTCATCCAAGCTATTATTTTAAAGAAAGTATAATGTCAAGTGGAATATTAGATGAACTTAGGGAAATTGGTATAGCTGGTATTGAGTGTTTTTCACCATATTGTAAAGAAGAATATTTTAATTATTATGTTGAATATTGTAATAAAAACAATTTAATTATAACAGCAGGCTCTGATTCACATGGTAGTTTTACAAGAGGAAGAGAAATCGGACTCCCAAAAGTTGAAACTGAGCTAATTAGAAATAGTATTGAAAAAATAAAAGAATTAATCTCAATAAGATAATAAGCTATAATTATTCCAATAATTCTGGGATGCTTGGTAAAAATATTTTTGCCGAAAACTATAATACTAAGCCAACCATCAACACACCAACAGATAGTTTGACTAACGTTGTAATTGTTTATTGTTTTTTATATCTTGTGGATATTCCTAAAAGTAAAAAAAGCATTATTCATCATAATAATTTCATAAATATCTATTTCTTATCAAGTTAAATTAATGATTTCAATACAAAAACTACCTGTTGAAAATGAAGAATTCCTAAAAAAATCAAGTTATGTAAGTATTTTGCCTAACATTCGACACATCCACAAAACCATCGGTATTAAAGGATTCCAAATTTAAATTAGGGGTGGAATGGAATAATATATGTTGCACACAAGAGCATGCAAAATTATAATAACATTAAAATATTTTAAAAAAATTGGAGAAAATACAAATGTATAAAAAAAGATTGCTATGTATAATTTTAACCATTTGCTTTGTTGTTTCGCAAATGCCTCTTAGTGTGTTTGCAGTTAATACAAGGTCTGATGTTTCACAAGAAATGTTACGACCAAATTTCTGGACAAATAAATTAACATTGTCCGATGATATAATTATGTCTTACGAAGAGATTTCTGAACTAAATCAAAAGAATGAGCATATTAAATTAACGTATGTAGTAAATTTAAAAGACTATACTGATATTCTAAATAAGGCTCAATTAACAAATAGGTTAAATGAATATGAATTTCCAAGTGAAGATAGATATATGGGAAATGATAAAGTATCAAAAGAGTACTATGATAATATAAAAGTTCAAATGAACTTCCAAGGAATTAAAGACTACAACAATATATTTTATGGTTGTGCAGTAAAAAGAACAAACATTAGAACATATCCGACTTCTGATGTGTCATATGAAACACCAAACGATTTTGAATGTGATCTGTTCCAAGAAAGTGTGCTGCAGGTTGCTGAACCAATAAGAATATTACATAAAAGTTTGGATGGGAGTTGGTTCTTTATACAAACTTATAATTGTATAGGCTGGGTTAAAACATGTGACATTGCAGTTGCTAAATCAAAGGAACAATGGCTTTCGTATGTTTATCCAAAGGACTTTCTGGTTATTACTGCAGATAATATCATACTAGCATACAATCCGTATTCACCACAAATCTCACAGATTGAGTTAGGTATGGGAACTAAGATACCCTTGACTTTAGAAAATATTCCAAGCTTAATAGATAACCAAACAACCTACGGTAGTTTTGTACTTAATATGCCAATTTGTGATGCAAATGGTAACTTGGAAATAAAACAAGCACTAATACCAGAAGGGAGTGACGTATCTGTCGGATACTTAAAATATACAAAAAGAAATATCTTGAACCAAGCATTTAAGTGTCAAGGAAAGCGTTATGGTTGGGGTGGAATGTTTAATAGCCGCGATTGTTCTTCGTATGTTATGGATATTTACAGGTGTTTCGGGATAATGTTCCCTAGAAATACCAATTCACAGGAATGTTCTACAGGAAGGTCAACTCGGTTTGATACTTTTGATAATGAATTAAGATCAAACATATTAGATAATATACCTGCAGGTAGTCTTTTATATATGAAGAATCATGTATTAATGTATCTAGGAAAGGATAATGGAAAACATTATGCTATTAGTGCTCTTTATGCCCAAGGTGACCCTAATAAACCTTTAATTACAGGAGGGCTTGAAAAGAAAATTGTAAACAGTGTTACAGTAATGTCATTAGATGTGCTTCTTAGAAAAACTGGAAACCTTTTCTATACTCGCTTTCTTCAGCTTTAACAGTTGAAAAAACCAAACCAATTAATGATCTAATAGACATAAAAAAAACTGTTACTGATTTTGATATAGATTTAAAATATGCTACTTCGAATAACTGCGCAAAACGAAAATTGTATAAAGATAATATATGTTGTCTTCAAAGAGATACTCTTTGGAAATTATCAAAAGCAAATGATGAATTAAAAAATAAAGGATATAAGATAAAAATATGGGATGCCTATAGACCTTTATCTATTCAAAAAATAATGTGGGATATGTATCCTGATGATAAATACGTAGCTAACCCATATAAAGGTGGTTCAAATCATAACAAAGGATGTGCAGTTGATATAACTTTAATAAATAAAAATGGAAAAGAGGTAAAAATGCCATCTGATTTTGATGATTTTTCTATTAAAGCTAGTCGATCTGATTCTAATATGTCACAAGAAGCAAAAAGAAATTTAGAGATACTTACAAATGCAATGGTTAATAATGGGTTTACAACAATTGATAGTGAATGGTGGCATTTCGAAGATAGTGAGTCATATAAATATGATGCTTTAGATATTAGTTTAAAAACTATTGCTAATACTAAATTACCTGTCCAAAACCTTTCAGGGCTAAATGATTCTAAACAAGTTATCCTTGTTACTACTAATTATCAAAAATCATATAAAGCAAAATTAAGCTGTTTTGAAAAAGTAGGGAATTTATGGAAGGAATTACTGCCCAAAATGGGAGCAAATATAGGGAAAAATGGATTAAAACCAACGAAAGATTCAAAAATAGAAGAAAGTGAAAAAAACCAATTTAAATACGAAGGTGATATGTGTTCACCAATAGGTATATTTAGTATAGATACTCTATTTGGATGGGGAGATAATCAAAATTTTAAACTGCCTTATAAAAAAGTCACAAATGATGATTACTGGATAAGTGAAAACGAAAAGGATAGCTATAACATTTGGATACATAGAGAGGGTGGGCCTGATAAAGATTGGACAAATTTTGAATACATGAAAATTGATCCATATAAATACGGTGCAATAATAAACTATAATATGGATGGAAATAAAGTTGTAGGCAATGGTAGTGGAATATTTTTACATGTTAAAGGGAAAAACGACTATACTTCTGGATGTACAGCTCTTTCAGAAGATGACTTGATAAAAGTCTTAAAATGGTTGTCTCCAGAGAAAAGACCGTTGATTGTTCAAAATGTTGAGTACAAATAAAATTAGGAATATAATAATTTTAAGGAGCAATTTATTTTATGCAAACAATAAGTAGTAGTGAAGACATTAAGGAACTAAGAGAAGTTCCAGGAGCGCCATTTATACTTACAGAAGAATTAATTTCTTCTGTAGAATCTAAACAAGATGAAAAGTCTGGTAATGAAATTGTTCCACAAAATATTATAATATACTTAGAAAAACCAGATCCTCTGCTTCCTGTTTTAAGTGCTAGTATTAGACTTAACTCAAGCATGTCTTCTTCAAGGCATTTTGGTGAGATAATGGTTCCAGACGGTCTTGTTGTTTCAGCTGAAGAAATTTGTGAATTAAATCGTATAAACGAACATAATAAACAAACATATGTTATAAATTTAAATGAATATATAGATGTTTTAAGTAATGAAGAATTAATAAATCGCTTGAATGAACTTAAATTTCCAGAAGAAAATGAGGACAGATATATAGGCGAATATAAAGTACCAAAAGAATATTATGACATGCTTAAAATTCAAATGAACTTTGAAGGGGTAAAAGAACACAATGAAGTTTTGTATGGTTGTGCTGTAAGAAGAACAAGTATACGAACATTTCCGACTCTGGACGTATCACTAGGAGAACCTAATGATGTTGAATTTGATTTGTTCCAAGAAAGTGTTTTACAAGTTGCCGAACCCGTTAGAATATTGCATAAAAGCTTAGACCAAAATTGGTATTTTATACAAACATGTAATTGTATTGGATGGGTATCAAGTAAAGATATTGGAATTGCAATATCAAAGGAACAGTGGCGTAATTATATTTATCCTAATGATTTTTTGATTATTACTGCAGATAAGATAAAATTAGGAGACAATTCTCATTCGCCAGAAATTTCTCAGCTTGATTTGTATATGGGTACTAAGATACCTATTGCAACAGATGGCATTTCAGTCTCAAGAGATACTCAAACGATTTCGAGAAATTACGTAGTCAAAATTCCAACAAGAGATATAAGTGGGAATTTAATATCAAAGAAGCTCTTATACCTGAAGGGAGTGATATATCTGTTGGTTATCTTAAATGCACGAGAAAAAATATATTAAATCAAGCGTTAAAATGCCAAGGAGATAGATATGGTTGGGGTGGAATGTTTAATAGTCGTGATTGCTGCCTATATTATGGATATATATAAATGTTTCGGAATAATATTTCCTAGAAATACAAACCAACAGGAAATATCTACAGGAAGATCTATCATGTTTAGTAGCCCTGATGATCCAGAACCAAGATTGAGGACATTGGATAACTTGGTTGCAGGGAGTCTTTTATATATGAAAAATCATGTACTAATGTATTTGGGGAAGGGTAGCAATGGAAACCATTACGCCATAAACGCACTATATGCATATGGCGATATTAGTAAACCTTTAGGAAACGGAAGACTAGATAAAAAAATAATTAATTGTGTTACTGTAATTCCATTAGATTTGCCTGTAAGAAGAAATGGGAGACCGTTTTATGACAATATTTCTTCTGTACTACAAGTTGGAAAGAATCAGAATAAATTAATTATTTAACTTTGATGCATTTATAATTTAAAATATATGCTTATTAAAATTTTTATATTGCTATAATTCTAATTCTAAGCACTTAATATATTTTTTTATAATGTTTTGCAATTAAAAGACTTTTGAGAGTTTGAAAGTGGACTTTTGAGAGTTTGAAAGTGGAATTAGTAGTCCGCTTAAAATATTTGTGCTATAATGAAAAATAGAAAGAAGAGGTAGATTTATGAATTTTGATAATCTTATAAGATTTTTAAGTAGCAATACTATTAGCCGTGTGGCACTGTTGCCACATATAAATGCAGATGCTGATGCATTAGGATCTTGCTTAGCATTAAAATCAATATTAGAAAGTGTATATGGAAAAACAGTTGATATTCTTGCTAACGAAACACCAGCAAGTAGAAGTTTATCCTATTTACCTGGATCAGAAAGTGTAAAGGTTTATAATTCTAGTGACTCATATCAATATGACTTGGCGATTGCAGTTGATACAATGAGTGATAGAGTCTTAGGTGAGACAGGCTTACTAAAGTTTTCAAAACAGCTGAACACAATATCGTTATTGACCATCATTTTCAGAACCCAAGGTCTCATGCATTCGAAGGTGAAGACACAATTAGAGATTTTAATGCCTCTGCTGTAGGAATCATCATTGATGAGCTTTTACAAAAACTTATAATTGGTTACTCGGAAGATAAGGATATTTCTGGAAAACTCGATTCCGTTCTTAAAGAAATATGCTTAAATGAGTATGCGGCTATTATGTCTGATACGGGAGGACTTCTTCAAGGGGATGATTCTAAAGTAATCGAAAATCTAAAAAGAATATTAATAGAAAAGGGATTTAATATTGAAGAGCTTCAAAACATTCCTCCTTTATCACCTGGGAAAATAGAATTACAAAAAATAATTTACTCCACATTGGATAGAAAACGCTTAGATGGCGGAGGTTTAACACATTCAACTGATGCAAGAATATGCATGTTAATAGTTACGGAGCATATGAAAGCTCAAGCAAAAGCTTGTGGTCTTGATGACTGTGATAGAGAAGTACTTGCAATTGGTGCAAAAACTGAAGGAGTAAATCTTCACATATCTATTAACCAAAGAATTGATTTGAAAGATATAGCTATAACAATAAGGTCTTTTAATACTTCTTTATTTAATGCTGCATCGATAGTACAACAACTAGGTGGGGATGCAAGTGGATCAAATAATCAGCTGGCACGTTTAAGCATAAAAGGAGATTTTAACTTAGCATCTATACGTAGAATTGAAAACACTTTTAAGGTCGAGTAAGCAAGCGCATTGCTGCGCTTGCTTCTCACAGTCCGGACGTGCCCAATTAAGGCATCCGGCTTCTCATGATAACATTCGCAGCCATTTCAACTATTATTATTACAACAATAATAAATATTTACCCTAATGTGAGGAGGAATCAACGGATATCTTTTTAGAAGCTTATCAAATTTTAAGAAGTTGCATGGCCTGCCTTGCCTTCGCCTATTAATATGCTTATAAAGTTTAAGCCTCACTAAATGATCAAACTTTTTAATTCCTGGGGTATTGTCAGTTATTGCATAATAGTTATAGTGCCCCCTAAGCTTTACATTTAGTTCTTTAATCAATTGTACTATCGGCTTAGACAAGTTATCATTCAACCACTTCTTCAGTTTCTTAGCCTTTGATTTCATCTTTTTCTTACTTGTAATTCTCTTAACTCTAAACTTACCCGTTTTACTTTTGCTCACAAGGTGTGTAAATCCCAAAAAATCAAATGTCTCCGGCTTCTTACCTTCCTGGCCAGGTCTTTCTCTGCAAATCTTCCGAATCTTATTATTCTAGATTTTTCGCCCGCTATCTCCAATTTAAATTTAGCTAACCTTTCAATTAACTCTGCATAAAACATCTCAGCGTCATCCCTAAATAGAAAACAACATGCAAGGTCATCAGCAAACCTAACCAAATATGCCTCACCTCTACACTTTTTCTTAATCACCTTATCAAACCACAGGTCTAATACAAAGTGTAAATAAATATTTCCAATTATTGGTGAGATACATCCGCCCTGCTGAGAACCTACGTCAACTTCTAGTCGTTTACCTTCATGGATAACTCCTGATTTTAGAAATCTCATAATCAATCTGAGCAGATTCTTATCACTTATTCTGTATTTCAGAAACTCAATTATCCAATTGTGATCCATACTATTGAAGAAGCCTTTGATATCTGCATCCACAACATAATTAACCTTTTTAGTTTCTATTATTTTATTCAGCAGCCCCAACGCAGCATGGCGGTTAGCCCCAGGTCTGAATCCAAATGATATACCTATAAACATTGGCTCGTAAATCACCTCTAGTATCTTTTTAATTACATTCTGAACTATCTTGTCTTCAAATGTTAATATCCCCAGCGGTCTCATTTCTTTTGACCCTTCTTTCTCAATTAGCACTCTTTTGACCGGTTGAGGTTTATATGCATTTGTCTTCATTCTAGTTATTAGTTTATCAATATTTTCATCTAGATTTGCGCCATATGCATCCTTGGTCACTCCATCTACTCCACATGCCTTGTTACTGCTGAGTTCGTAATAGCTTGACTTAAGTGTTTCTGCATTTATATAATGCATTAGTGTTGTGATTTTCTCTCCTGGGTGATTTGAAATTATTTCTGCTATTCTAGCAAATTCCGTTTCCATATGTTCTAGAAACCTCCTATTTATCTACCTCTGGTGCAGCATATGTTTTCTTTTACTAGATCGTTGTCATGTTACAGCCTTCCCTCCATAGCCATTACACTATTTCATCAGTACTACGCCATAATCCGACTCCCTGGATTATTACTCATTTGCTCAGCTTGTTGTTTAGACTTGCTTTCATATTCATACTCAAGCTATGAGGAGTCCGGGTCTCCCACGTTCATGCTAATTGTCACTATCTAGCTCGCCCTGCTCTCCGACCCCGAAGAAGTTGTATCATACTTGCCTATAACGCATTCTACACTTTTGTCTGCTGCTAATCCCAGTGCATCGACCTTCTCATACGGGCTTACGGGGCTCAATCACACGGCTCGCTATCTCCTCTGCCTACGCTTAAACCTAGAATTACTTCTTTGGTTCCAAGGCTGAGTAATGGTGGGTGGCTAGCCCTTACCATGCAGTAGTTCCAACCGCTACACTTAGCACGCCTCGTGGCGCGCGAATCTTCCCAACGCTTGCTGGAGCAAGTTTACCACTATCACTATAAAATTAATGAATGAGATAGCCTATATGATAAATTAGTTAATTTGAGAAATTTAAAAAATATAAAAGCTAAAGGAGTATAAATTTATGAATTTTGATAATCTTATAAGACTTTTAAGTAGTAATACTATTAACCGTGTGGTATTATTGCCACATGTAAATGCAGATGCTGATGCATTAGGATCTTGCTTAGCATTAAAATCAATAATAGAAAATGTATATGGAAAAACAGTTGATTCTCTTACTTGTAGATGAAACACCGCTAGTAAAAGTTTATCCTATTTACCCGGATCAGAAAGTGTAAAAGTTTACAATTCTAGCGATTCATATCAATATGACTTAGCGATAGGATCGATACGATGAGTGATAAAGTTTTAGGCGAAAGGTTTACTAAAGTTTTTAAAACAGCTGGACATAACACAGTTATTGACCATCATTTTCAAAATCCTAAATTTCCTGTATTTCAAGGGAAGATACGATTAGAGGATCGAAAGAGCTTCTGCTGCAGGTGTTATTGTTTATGAACTTTTTCAAAAACTTAAAGTTGATAACACTGAAGAAAGAAATTCTCAGCAAACTAAATACTGAACGAAAAAAATATTGTATTAAATATATATAGTGCCATAATGTCTGATACAGGAGGACTTCTTCAGAATAATACTAATTATATAGATTTCGAAATAATTAGAGATTTAAGAAGAATATTACTAGAAAATCAAATTAATATTGAAGATCTTAATAATACAATTCTTTTCCCACCACCATCACTAGCAAAATTGAAATTACAAGGAATTATTTTGAGTACAATTGAAAATAAGCGCTTTGATGGAGGTGGATTGAAATTCTTTTCTAATGGAGAGATATGTATTCTTACAATTACTGATCTTATGAAATCTGAAGCACGGGCCCGAGGAGCTGAAGATTGCGATAGAGAGATACTTGCAACAGGATCAAAAATGAAAGGAGTACGTCTTCATATTTCTATTAACCAAAGAACTGATTTAGAAGATATAGGTATAACCATAAGGTCTTCTGATCCCCAGTTTGATGCTATAGCTATAGCACAGCAATTAGGTGGTGCAGGTGGGTCTAACAGACAAATGGCAGGCTTAGCTATAAAAGGTGTTTGTGATTTAAATGCTTTACGTAGAGCAGAATCTGCTATTAAACAAATATTATCAATAAGTGAACCATGTTTAATGGAAGAAAAATCACAAGTTCCTGTTGTATCACCTGATTCAACTTCAGCGGTAGCTCTTGACCAATTATTGCTACCAGCTATTCCAGGATTGTCAGAAACTCAACTAGGAGTATTGGCGTCAATGTCGCAATCACAGAGAAGTGCATTAGTTGCAGCCTTAGCACAGGCTGGAGCATCAGCACAAGCTATAACAGCGTCTCAATCAATTGCAGCAATGGGACAAGGAGAATTTAAACCGTAATGTACAAATAGATATACGAAATTTTATAACAAGTATATGAAGGCTTCGCTTACATACAGTAAAGCGAAGCCTTCACTCATAAGATACTAAACTTGAATTATTGTGATTATAAATACCCTCTATTTCTTCCTGAGCTAAATTAATGTTAGGATAACCATTTGATTTTTTCTATGTACGCTGCAAATAGAGCAATAGAAAAAATCAACTTTATTATTATGTTTTTATCATAGACCCAATTTGCTTGCCTGTAGAATATAATCCAATTGCTGTTCCAGCACAGAGAACACCGTTTATTGCTGCTTTTGCTACATCATGCGTAAGCAAAAAACCAAATCCACAGCCAATTATTATTAGAGTCAATGGTATCAGACAATCAGTATATAAAAGCATTTTTTTATTATGCCCACAAAAATACTCAGAACAGAAAGTCAAGATTAAGGTGATTTTTTAAAACACTTACCCACTCAAAGGAAAAGCAAAAATTTTATCGGAGCAGCTAGTTAGCAGCTAGTTGATTGATTTTTATTAAGAAACAAACTATAATGATTTCAATAGTGAATAAAGAAATATTAAAAAGTTGGAGGAGCAAAAAAACATGAAGAAAGGATTTAAAAAAATTAATTCTTTACTATTGATAGGAGTTATCGTTATCCTGTCATTAGTTACTATTTATGCAAAATCTACAGATAACGATGATTTAAAATATGGTTTTAAAAAGGAACAAACAAAGAGATTAAATGATTATGATGCAAATGGTATAATGTATACCCATATCAAGACGGGAGCAACTCTTTTCTTTATCCAAAATAGTGATAAAGAAAAATCGTTTGGTATTGGCTTTAAAACATTACCTTTCGACAATTCAGGTGTTAACCATATTATTGAGCATTCACTTATAAGTGGCGGTTCAAAGAATTACCCAGTTAAAAATCCTATCGTTTATATGTTAAAACAATCATTAAAAACGTACATAAATGCAACAACTTATCAGGAATTTACTGCATATCCTATTGCCAGCAAAAACGAGAAGGATTTTGAGAATCTTATGAGAGTCTACTTAGACAGTGTATTTTTCCCAAAAGTGATTCAAAATGATAATATTTTTAAGCAAGAAGGTATACGGTATGAGATTGACCCCAAGACAGGAGAAATAACAGTAAATGGTACTGTTTTTAGTGAAATGAAAGGGATGTATTCTGATCCAGAAAGAGCTTTATTTTTTGATACACGTAAGGCTCTTTTCCCTGATACTGATTTAAAATTTGATTCTGGTGGTAAACCAGAAGATATAATTAATATTACTTATAAAGAATTGCAAGATGTATATAAGAAAAACTATAAGCCTTCAAACAGTCTTATTTTCCTTTATGGAGACGTTAATATCGATAAGTTTCTAAAGATCATTGATGAAGATTATCTATCTAAATTAGATACAGAAAAAACCAAAGTAATTATCCCAAAACAACCTTCTTTTCTTAATAAAGTTAAGAAAACTACTGTTTATTCTTCAAATGGTAATGGAAACAATGGTAAAACTTATTTGATGTTAAGCTATGTAGCTTCAGATATAACCAATTTAGATGAAACTATGGGTTTAAATTTTTTACAAACACTTTTTGATACTGATAGTTCACCTATTAAAAGAGCATTAATAGATAGTGGAATTGCTGAGAATATTTCTTTCTCATACGATACCCGCATTTCTCAAACTGTTTTTAGTATTTTAGCTCAAAATATCAAACAAGACAATGTAGATAGGTTTGATAAAATATTTAGATGAAGAACTTAAATCAATTGCAAATAATGGAATTCCCCAACAATTATTGAACTCAGTTCTTACAAATACGAACTGTCTGAAAAGATTGCACAACAAATGACAACGAAAAGGCGGAACTCAATATGTTCACTAAGAGGCTGGCTTTATGCAGATAACCCTTACCTGCTTCTCTCAAATAATGATATTATAAAAGAGACAAAAATGAGATTTAATAAGCAATTCATAATAATTTAATTAATAAATATTTTCTAAATAACCAACATTGCTCAGAAATATTTATGCAACCAAGTGCTGACAAAACTGATCTTCAAAAAGCTTTAGATTCTAAGATAAACTTAATTAATAAAGAACAAATGTCAAGTATTAAAGAAGATATAAAAAAATTTAACGACTGGCAAAATACTCCTGACAAAGCTTCTGATATTGCAAAAGTACCGATTCTTAGTCTTTCTGACATAGACAAAAATATAGAAAAGTTTCTTCTAAAATGGAAAATGTCAATGGAATATTAATTGTTCATAATCAATT
>CAVYEU010000007.1:0-21506 GCA_963767415.1 uncultured Eubacteriales bacterium | reverse complement strand
CTTCAAAATCATAAAGTTGCAATAAAAAATGTTATTGACTTATTAAGAGATAAAAATCTAGGTGTAATAAGCGATATGCAGAGATAATAGCAGTAGGACATCGTGTTGTTCATGGAGGAGAAAAGTTCCATGATGCAGTAATAATCGATGATAAGGTTATGAAGGCTATACGGGATTGTGTTGAGCTTGCACCACTCCATAACCCACCTAACATTATAGGGATAGAAGCTTGTCAAGATATTATGCTGAACACACCGATGGCTGCAATATTTGATACCGCGTTTCATCAAACTATGCCAAAGTATGCATACCTGTATGCGTTGCCATATGATATGTATGAAAAGTACGGTATAAGGAAATATGGATTCCACGGCACTTCACATAAATATGTTTCTCAGAGGGGAGCAAAACTAGTTGGAAAGCTTCTGGAAGATATCAAAGTTATCTCTTGTCACTTAGGAAATGGCGCAAGTATATGTGCAATAGATAAGGGAAAATCGGTTGATACCAGTATGGGATTTACTCCTTTATCAGGTCTTGCTATGGGAACTCGTTCTGGAACTGATTGACCCTGCTGTAATATCTTATCTAATGGATAAAGAAAAGATGTCGGTGAAAGAAATTAATGATTATCTGAATAAAAAATCTGGAGTCTTAGGAATCTCTGGTGTAAGTAGTGATTTTAGAGATCTTGAATCAGCTGCTGCACAAGGCAATGAAAGAGCTGAGCTTGCTTTGAATATATTTTGCTATAGAGTAAAAAAATATATTGGTGAGTACATCGCTGTACTGGGTGGTATGGATGTATTAATATTTACAGCAGGTATTGGCGAAAATAATGGAGTGATAAGACAAAAAATAGTAGATAGCTTAAGCTACATAGGCGTAAAGCTTGACCCTGATAAAAATATCATTTGTGGCCAAGAGATGGATATCAGTACACCTGATGCAAGGGTAAGAACTTTAGTAGTACCTACAAATGAAGAGATTGCAATAGCAAGAGAGACGTTGAAATTGATTAGATAAATATTACTTAAATAAGATTTTAAGAAGCGAAGAAATTATATATACAGAGGTCAAAATTCGTAAATATCATTTGCGAATTTTGACCTCTGTATATATAATAATTATAAAAAGATTGATTTTCTTTAGATGGAGGCTCAAATGGCATTTAGGACAAGTAAGTCGTTTTATATATTTAGAGGTATCATTTTTATAATAATATTTATATTAACAGCGATGTTTGAATTTTTATCTGGAGAAAATCTTATTTTTGTTTTGATTTTAGGATCAATATTCGTTGTATGGATTCATTTTAGAGAGTATTATTATGATAAAATTAAGCCTTTAATTGAATACTCATTCGGAATTGATATTCTTATACTTTTTCTACTTGACTATAATACAAAAAACATAAATACATATTATTTTTGTGTATATTATTTTTTTGTACTTATAGCAACAGGGCTAATCCAGCAAAAAAATCGAAGACTGATAGTGAATTTATTAATTATTGCTATTTCTATGTTTAAATACCTTGGTTTAATAAGGACTGAGATGTTGCAGCTAAAACCTGACTATGTTGTTTACTTTATGCCATATACCCTTTTTGTATTTATAGTCTATTTGTTTTTATGTATTTTCTTTGATTATAAATGGATTGTTGCTTTAGCAGAAGATAACCATTCTGAAATCAATAAAGTATTAAGGGTATCTCATGACTTATTATCAGAAAAGAATGAAAAAATAAAAGAATTAACAATCTTTGAAGAAATAAGTAAGCTTACAAAAGAAATGAATAAAAGAATTGAAAAAGGTCTTGAAGAGTTGGTTAGGAATTTACAGTTTTGTGAAAAGTTTGCGAAAATTGATGCACCATCATTTAGCTCGCAAATAACTATTTGTAAACTTATTACATTAGAATGCTTGAATGAAATCAGAATAACATTTCAGATGATTGAGTTTGACACATTGGAACAATTAATTCTAATTAGGTCTATTGAAGATTTGATAAGCTGTTTAGAAAAAGAACTGGATGTGCAAATCAGTCTAAAGGTACAGGGAACTGTTGTGAGAATGAATCTTGATTGCGATATAGTAATCTATAATTCAACAAGGGAAATTATTTCCTATGCCATTCGGTATGGGAAAGTAAAAAGTATTAGTGTTATAATTACTTATCATGAAGATTCTATGGATATTGAAATAACGAGTCATGATAATCGTACAAAAGGTATGAAATTTGGATCGGGCATGATGAATATTTCTAAAAAAATGCAAGAGCTTGGTGGGAATACAAACTTTGATTCGAGTGATGGTTTATTAATTAGATTAGAAATTCCATTGTCAGGGGTGAGAAGTGATGAAAAAGTTAGTTGATGTATCTAGATTGGCATATAGTAAGGGTTTAGTGAATACCTACGAGGGAAATCTATCACAAGCTCAGGATGGAGTAATATATATCACTCCAAGTAATACTTGCAAGGGGATTTTAACAGAAGAAATGATTGTTGTAACTGACATGAATGGAGCAGTATTGAGGGAAAGTAAATCTAGGCCATCAACCGAGATAAAACTTCATTTAGCAGTGTATATGGATAGATCTGATATAAAAGCAATAATACATTCACATGCACCATTTTTAACTGCATATGCTGTTGCAAATAAGTCTGTAGAAACAAGGGCTTATCCTAATTAATAACGTTTTTTGGGAAAATACCGTTAGCTAAATATGGGACTCCGTCCACTGATGAAATCTATTCAGGACTCAGGGAATATATTTCAGATTATGATATAATATTACTTGCGAACCATGGTGTAGTTTCTTTAGGAAAAGATATATATGATGCATTTTATAAGCTCGAAGCAGCAGAAAGTATTGCAAAGACTCTTACTCTTCCAAGATTATTAGGTGGAGAAAAGGATCTTCCTGATGATAAATTAGAGGAGCTTTCTATGCATCATAGCTGTAAGGATAATTATCTTAAGAAAAGGGAGGGAAGAAGTTGAGAACTTTAGAATTTAAAGATGGTGCATTAATATTGATTGATCAAACAAAGCTTCCTCATGAAGAGATATATGTTGTCTGCAAAACTTATCAAGAGGTAGGGAGAGCTATAGTTGATATGATTGTAAGAGGAGCTCCTGCAATTGGTATCACAGCAGCATATGGAGTTGTGATAGGAGCAGCATCAATTAATACAGAATCTAAGGCTGATTTTTTTAATAAACTAGAAGAAGTTTGCGAATATTTAAAAAGGACCCGCCCAACTGCTGTTAATCTGTTTTGGGCTATTGATCGTATTTATAATAAAGCGAAAACTTTAAAGGATTGTAGTATTGAAAAGCTAAAAGAATTGATTTTAGCACAGGCGAGGCTAATGGAAGAAGAGGATATTGCCACAAATAGATCTATCGGCTTAAATGGACACAAATTGATTCAAAAAAAAGGAGCTACAATACTCACACACTGCAATGCAGGGGCACTTGCAGTAGTTGATTATGGGACTGCGATAGGAGTTATTCGTGCGTCTTTTGAAAATGGAAATGATATTCAGGTTTACGCAACTGAAACCCGTCCATATTTACAGGGTGCTAGGCTTACTTCCTTTGAATTAAAAAAGTTAGGTATACCTGTTACTCTAATATGCGATAATATGGCAGGGTACTTTATGAACAAGGGACTTATTGACTATGTTGTGGTTGGCGCAGATAGAATAACATCAAATGGTGATGTTGCAAATAAGATTGGTACGTATACTTTAGCTGTACTTGCTCATGAGAATAATATTCCTTTTTATGTTGCAGCACCTTATTCAACGATTGACTTAACCTTAAAAAATGGCTCAGAAATAATTATTGAAGAGCGTGATCCAAAAGAAATTACGCACATTAAAGGCATAGAAATACCGCCTAGGGGTATTAATGTAAAAAATCCTGCATTTGATGTGACCCCAAATAAATATATCACTGCAATAATTACTGAAAGAGGAATACTATATTCGCCTTCAGATATACTGAAGTATTCACTTCAAGAGAATTAAAATATTATAAAATGAGGTATTCAGATTAATATGAAAAATAAAGTTACAGTAACACATTTTTACAATGCAAAAGAAAAAAAAGAAAAAATAACTATGCTAACTGCATACGACTACCCTACAGCAAAGATACTTGATGAATCAGGAATTGATACAATATTAGTGGGGATTCTCTTGGTATGGTCGTTCTTGGGTATACCGACACAACCAAAGTAACGATGAATGATATGATACATCATACCAAAGCTGTTGTGCGGGGAACAAAGAGGGCTTTTATTGTTTCGGATATGCCATTTTTATCATATCATATAAATATTGAAAAAAGCATAAAAAATGCTGGTAGGTTAATAACTGAAGGTGGTTGTAGTGCAGTGAAACTAGAGGGAGGATAAATAGCCGATACGGTAAAGGCTATTATAAGAAGCGGTATACCTGTAATGGGGCACTTGGGATATATCACAGTCGGTTAATATTTTTGGAGGCCATAAAGCTCAGGGAAAGACAATAAAAACTGCAAAGAAAATATTAGAGGATGCGTTAATACTTCAGGAAACTGGCGTTTTTGCTATTGTTTTAGAATGCATACCCTGTAAATTAGCGAAGTTACTTACTGATAATTTAATTATACCTACTATAGGTATTGGAGCAGGGTTTGATTGTGATGGTCAGGTCCTTGTGACTCCTGATATTACTGGGATGTTTAGAGATTTTATCCCGAAGCACACAAAATTTATGCTGATTTTGGTAATGACCTTGAAAGAATAGTTAAATTATATATAAATGAAGTAAAAGAGCAAAGGTTTCCTGAAGAAAGAAATACTATTGGTATTGATGAAAATGTCTTAAAGGAATTAAAGGGAGAATACTACGGAAGGGAAGTATTGTAAAACATGAGGGTTATTGAAAGTATTAATGATTTGAAAGCGGTTATTAAATCCCAGCATAAGATCGGAAAAACTATCGGTTTCGTTCCCACAATGGGATATCTGCATGCGGGACATATTTCATTGGTTAAGGCTTCTCAATATGATAATGAGTTCACGATTATAAGTATTTTTGTAAACCCTATTCAATTTGGACCCGGTGAGGATTTTGAAAAATATCCAAGGGATATGAACAAAGATTTGAAGTTAGCTGAAGAAGTAGGTGTAGATGTTGTTTTTATACCTTCAATAAATGAAATGTATCCAGAAGGTTATGAAACCTTTGTAAATGTTAACAAGATGACCCGAAAATTGTGCGGAAGATCAAGAAATGGGCATTTTAAAGGAGTGACGACTATAGTCAATAAACTCTTTAATATTGTAGAGCCTAGTAAAGCATATTTTGGGCAAAAGGACGCACAGCAGGCTTTGGTTATAAAAAGAATGGTTAAAGATCTGAATATGAATATTGAAATAATTACATGCCCAATCGTCAGAGAAGAGGATGGTTTGGCGCTAAGTTCTAGGAATGTATACCTAAATTTTGAGGAAAGACGTGTTGCACCAACTATATACAGCACTTTACAAGAAGCAAAAGGTAGGATAGAAGCAGGGCTTCGAAACAAATCTGAGATACTAGAAATTATAAAAAATAGGATTTCTTCTGCAGGAATTACAATAGACTATATAGAAATATTAAAGATCGAAAATTTAGTTGATCTTGATACAATCTTACAGGGAAGTATACTGATTGCAGTTGCTGCTTTCTTAGGAAAAACGAGATTAATTGATAATATAGTTGTGGAGGTATAGATAATAAAATTAAGGAGGCTTCATGAATGAAGATTATTGATTTGTTTAAGACAAAAAAGCCTGTTATTTCATTTGAAGTGTTTCCACCCAGACTAGATACTCCAGTAGAGTCAATATTTTCGACTTTATTAGATTTAAAAGATTTAGATCCTGATTTCATTAGTGTAACTTATGGAGCTGGTGGAACTAAAAAAGGAAAAACTTGTGAGATAGCCTCAAGGATAATAAATGAACACAAATTAGATAGCTTGGCTCACTTTACTTGCGTAGGACATTCAAAGGATGAAATAGATCTATTACTGGATCAAATGCGAGAAAGCGGGATAGAAAACATTTTGACGTTGAGGGGTGATCCACCTAAGGATCAGCCAGGTTTTGATTTTAGCAGAAATATATTTTCATATGCGAGTGAATTGATTGATTATATAAAAAGTAAGACAAGTGATACATTTTGTATTGCTGCAGCAGCATATGTTGAAGGTCACATAAACTCTTCTAGAATAAAAGATGATATTAGAAACCTTAAGCATAAGGTTGATATGGGAGTTGATTTCCTTGTAACGCAACTCTTTTATGACAATCGGAATTTTTATGATTTTATGGATAAAATAATTACAATTGGTATCAAATGTCCTGTGTCTGCAGGAATCATGCCTGTATTCAAAGCTGATCAGATAAAGAATATATCAGTACTTTGTGGTGCATCAATACCAGCGAAGTTAATATTACTTATGGATAAATATCAGGATAGTCCTGAAAATATGTGTAAGGCTGGAATTGAATATGCCTGTCAACAAGCTCAAGATTTGATTGACAATCAGGTGGACGGAGTTCATTTGATGACTATGAACAAGGGAAGCGCAAGTAGAGAGATTATGAAGAATCTCAAATTCTAGATTATATTAATGCAAATGGGTTTTCTCCAATATTCACGGCTATTGTTATTAATAATTGTCAGATATTAGACACTTTGATACGTAATAATGCAATTTATATACAAAAATCAGAGTGAAATTTAGTTTTGCAATTGATCAAGTGATAATATAACAATGATGAAACTGGCTATATTTCCCACATGTCACGATTATATTTTTTTAAGACATTCCTAAGTGCTTTGGGGGGAGCATTGATTTAGAAGAGCCTATAATATCGTATACATTTACAGCATAATTTAGGAAATAACATTGAAATATTAAGAAAAGGAACATATAATTCTATTTGATACTAATTCTGGAAATTCAGTATAGGAGGAGGAGTTTAAATTGCAATCAAAAAAGATACAGGTTATTGTTGCTGATGACAATAAAGAGTTTGGTGATATTTTGGCAGAGTATTTGAACAATCATCCTGAAATTGAGGTTATTGGAATAGCGAGAGATGGTTTAGAGGCATATGAATTAATATCTGACAAGATGCCAGATGTTGCGATTCTTGATGTGATCATGCCACACTTGGATGGATTGGGAATTCTTGAGAAGGTTAAAGTATCATCTATTACAAAAAAACCTCTCTTTATAATGCTTTCAGCTGTAGGTCAGGATAAGATAACTCAACGTGCATTGGCTTTAGGCGCAGAATACTATGTTGTAAAACCATTTGACATGGATGTTTTGATAACTAGGATATTACAACTAAAGAATCTAAATCAATCTTGTATCATCAGGCAGAATAATCAAAAATCCAACTTAAGTATTTCTTCGATGAAGACTTTAGAATCTGATGTTACGAGTATTATGCACGAAATTGGTGTTCCAGCACATATTAAAGGGTATCATTACTTAAGAGAAGCGATTGTCATGGTGGTTAAGAATATGGATATAATAAATTCTGTAACCAAACAACTCTATCCGACTATAGCGAGAGATTTTAACACAACACCGAGTCGAGTTGAACGGGCAATAAGACATGCGATCGAAGTTGCTTGGTCTAGAGGACAAATAGAAACAATTGATTCATTATTTGGATATACAATAAATATAGGAAAAGGTAAACCTACAAATTCAGAATTCATAGCAATGGTAGCAGATAAACTTAGATTAGAAATAAATGCTGCCGCAAGTTAAAGAATAACCCTAGGTAATAAGGGGGGATAACAGGGGAGATGACAGGGGGGGAGATGACAGGGGACGGTTCCTTGACAGATGACAGGGGACGGTTCCTTGACACACACACATGTGTGTGTCAAGGAACCGTCCCCTGTCATCTGTCAAGGAACCGTCCCCTGTCATCTCCCCCCCTGTCATCTCCCCTGTTATCCCCCCTTATTACCTGATTGTTTCAAGTAAGAATAGAATATAGTACGTATTTACAGGGACATATTTATAGTCGGCATTTACACTGGTTAATGTATTATCTATGCCGAAGTTATTTATATATATTTTACAGCAAAGAAAAGTATCTTGGTTCTTTATATAATTTGAAAATATTTTTCCGGATGACCCAACATAACCCACTACATCACCTGAATGAAATGAAATATTCTTTTTGATTTTAGCTATAGTCATACCTTTATATTTTTCTAGATCTTTTGGAAAGTTTCCGAGATTAGAAAAACTGTACTTATTTTTATTGTCTTTACTGATTAAAATTATTGATAACCCATAGCTCTCGTCATAACCAACTTGATCTACATAACAATCTTCAGGTGCAATAACAGGTGTAGATCTGTCACAAAATATAATTGAATCGTATTTATTCAACTTAGGAACCTGTCCCCTTGTCCCTCCGGAGGAATAGATTAAATCAGACTCATTTAAAAATCTATATTTTGTTGTAGCCTTACTTAAAGGAAAATATGATTTTAGTAAATATTTATCATTTCCATTTCCTTTAGTGTTTAAGAAAGGCTCAAGAATTAATTTATAGTATTTTTCGTTAGCCTTGAAACGTGCATATAAAAGTTTATAAGAAATTCTTAAACTAAGAGAATCTTCTTTGCTTGGAGGTTTATTAAATAGATTTTCGATAGAGTTTGACTCTACAGATCTAAAAATTTCTTTTGAATATTTTAGGTCATCACTATCACTATAATTTTTAAACTTATCGGGATTCATCTCAATATTGTTATTAACCAGTGTTTCATAGGCTGCAACTGCTTTGTAGCAATTTTCACGTAAATATAAGGATTCGTAGGTTTCGTTAGACAATCTTTTGATTAAAGTCAGATCATTATTTAAAGTAACATTATTTCGAAGCAGAATATTATTTATCTTTTTATCAATCTCATTAATCTCATCGATATCATCAGTATTATTTATTACATTAACTGAATAATTCAGATGTAAAAAATCTTTGGCTTTTTCATATGCATCTTTCAAAGTACTTGTTACACTCAATACTTTGTCAATAAAGTATCTTTGCATACCATTAATAATATCATCAACATTTAACACAACATTTGAAGAATCTTCTGAAGTATAGTTTTTATTGGTGTTTAAGTTATAGTCTGTATTTTTATTTGGATCTGTATTCGTATAAAAAATAGAATTGCTGTCTGCACTATAAATTATATAGTTGTTTGAATCAAAAATAATATTTCCGTTTGGATCAAGAGTTGGATTATCATTAGGATCGTATAATATATTACCATTAGGATCTAGTCTTGGGTTACCATTAGGATCATATAAGGGATTGCCATCTGAATCCAGTATTTTATTACTATTAGGATCATTGACTACTAGAACAACTTGCCCATTAGATTTATAGATAATATAATTATTTGGTTCATAGATTATATAACCTTTTGAATCTTTATTTGGAGTACTGTTTAGATTATTGTTTGTAGTACTACTTGGTTTATCGCTAGTACTAGCATCTGGATTCAAGACTTGAATTAATTTACTTATAGGTGTAGCAAAGAAAGACTTAATCGTGTTTTTAACTGCATCTTTACTAATACCAATTTTTGATAGCCAGTCTAGAAGATAATCAATAGATTTTAATACTATATCAATACATACATCGACAAATATTGTTATTATTTCAATTGATGCAAATGGTAGAATCATTATTCCTAATGGAATCATAGAAAATATGCTTATAGTACTTACAATTAAGCCTAACAAAACAGTCATACTTATAAGTACTATTATTATGAGTATTGGTAAAATATATTTTAAAAATTTAATTAAAATACCTTTATTTTTATAGAGTAGATATGCTTCAATCATTATTTTTTACCTCTTTAATCTGAAAAAACTATGCTAATAGTATTATAATATTACATAATGTTGCTGATTAGTGTGGCGACCCTCACACAGCCCCTCTATTAACTGGAGCTGGAGCTCCTCCAGGGGGAGGGGGAGCTCCAGCTCCAGCCGAACCGAAAAATTCGCTTAAAGAATGGACTCCATAATTGACACTTCCTATTTGTGATAATATTCCCATTGGGCCAGTTAGAGGACCTAATGCAGCACCAACTGAAAGGCCAGCATCTCGTAAGAACTCTTCGAGTCTGTCCAATACTCTAATTAAAGAATAAGCAGTTATTACACAAACAATATGCCCAATTATATCTGAAGATCCTTTATATTCGAACATCCAAAAATATGACAGCCCACAGAATAAAGCATATTGAAAAAGCTGAACAATTAGATTCCCGGCAAACGCCTTACACCAACCTTGTAATACTTGTTTTGTTGGTTTTGAAACACCACAGGCAAATGCAAGTGGAGAGACTATTATTAAAAATATCCCAGTCATTCTTCTTTCGGCAAATTCAAAAGCTAACACAAAAAATTTTATGCTAATATAGATATCCATAATTATACTTAGAGTACCAAGCACATTTGCATTGCCAAAAAATCTACTTGAATAAAAATTATTAGAGACTTCTATTATATCAGTTAAACCTGGATCTGGATTAATTGGTTTCCCTAACAGTGGAGTTAATATTATATTATGAGCAATTCCGCTGAACTGACCCATATATCTACTGAAAATATCTAAACAAATTAGACAGATATCTTTTGCAAAAAATATGAAGAATCCAAACATGATTGCTTTTAAACCAATTTTCCATGGTTCTTCTGCTTCAAAACCTAAATAATTAGTCATTGACTTAAACAGCTGGAATACTATTATTAGAATAAACATAGAAAAACCTATTACTTGCATCTTATCATATAAAATAGATGTAAATTTATAGGAATCGAATATATTATTCGCAAGTGAAAAATTTTCTATTACAATATTAACAAACCAACCGACACAAATAAATATAAATGCAGATATTACCGAAATGATCATGTTCACTAAGGTAACAAGTGGAGCAACTAAAAATGAAATAATAGTAACAAGGTATTTATTACATAAAGTCCTAAATATATTATAAAGTAAACTCCCTGACTCAAAATTAAAACTTTCTAAAAAGCTATTTAGACCCTGAGTAAATAAATTTATTAGTTGTTCCATAATTACAAAAACTCCCTTATAGAATTATTATAAAAATATATATATTAAAATAGGGGTATGTAGTACAGCATCATTACTGAGTACTATTTTATTTCATTTCATCTTTAAAAGCAATAAGTAAATAACATTGTATAAGTGACAGGGGACGGTTCCTTGACACACTTGTGTGTCGAGGAACCGTCCCCTGTCACTACTCATTCTAATATTACCTTGTCTGCCCAAAAAACAGGTCCATCACTGCAAACATGGCTATATTCAAATGAAGCCTCATGCCTTGTTTTGCAAACGCATACAAGGCATGCTCCTATACCACAACCCATCCTTTGCTCAAGAGATACTTGGCAGGGAACGCCTATCTTATTAGATATACGAATGGTATTTTTCAACATCGGGGTAGGTCCACATGAGTATACAATATCAAATTGTATACTATTTGATATCTTTTCAAATAAATCGGTGATAACACCCTTATGTCCTAAGCTTCCGTCATCTGTTGAGATATAGACATTGCTTGATATCTTTTTAAACTCTTCAATAAAAAATGCATTTTCAAGGTTTTTAAAACCTAAAAATGTTGAAATATTAGCATATCTAATATTTTTAGCTAAAAGGTGAAGGGGAAATATACCGATTCCTCCACCAACAATAGCGACATTTTTATACTTTTCATCAATATAAAAGGGGTTACCTAGAGGACCAATAAAATTAAGCCTGTCTCCAATATATTTTTTTGATAGCATGTTTGTTCCAGTTCCCTTTATTTGAAACACAATATCAAATGTCTTGTTACTGCTGTCTATATCACAAATACTGATTGGGCGTCTCAAAATCGCATCAAGACCGTCACAGCACTTAATACTTACAAATTGACCGGCATATGCATTTTGTGAAATATACTCAGCTTCAACTGTTTGTCTGTACAGAATTGGATTTATTGCTACAACATTAAGTATCTTTTCATTAAATATTTTTGGTAGTATTTTATTATTCATTACAGTTGATCCTTTCGGTTAGTTGTTCTCGTGGTATAAACTTCATTAAATCATCCTTCATCCTGAGGCATTCAGCTTTTGCTGCTTTATCAAATTCAAGCTCAGAGAACTCATTTTTCCAAGTTGGTGAATTGTACGCATACATAATACTTCTAGAAGCATTAACAACTGCTCCAAAGCCATTTGGGTTAAATGACGAAGATGCGTCCTGAGCGGTACTGCCCTGAGTCCCATATCCTGGTACCAATATATAGCCTTTTTTTATAATTTTCCGTATACTTTTAGCCTGTTCTGGATATGTTGCTCCTACAACAGCGCCAATACTGCTGTATCCATATTTACCCAATAGATCCTTCCCCCAAGAATCAACATAGGTTGCTAAAACTTCATATATTTTTGATCCATCTTTTGTTTCAAGATCTTGAATTTGTCCTGATGATGGGTTAGATGTTTTTACTAATATAAAAATTCCTTTTCCATATTTTTTACAAGTTTGGATAAATGGCTCAATTCCGTCGATTCCTAAATAAGGATTTACTGTTAGTGCATCTGCATCAAATGCTGTTTCTAGAACATCTTTATCAATATTTGTCTTTCCTAGATATGCGTTTGAATAGGCATAAGCTGTTGGACCAATATCATTTCTTTTGCCATCTGCGATTATTATCAAATCTTTTTTCTTAGAGTATTGAAGTGTTTCATAAAATGCTTTCATACCCTCTACCCCATACATTTCATAATAAGCAAGCTGCAGCTTCACAGCAGGAATATATTCATGGACAGAATCAATGATCGCCTTATTAAATTCAAGAATAATCTGAGCTGCACTTTTTAGGTTTATATAACCTGAGCTAAAATACGCCTTTTTAAAAAAATCAGGAATGTACTCAAGTTGTGGATCCAATCCTAGTATAGAAGGATTGTTTTTTTCGATCACTTTTTCAATAAGTCTATCAATAAATAAAATATTTTCCATAGGTTATAGTAAAACTCCTTCTCCCACAATGATTTTTCCATTCACAATGGTGTATTTTACAGTTCCAAATAGTTTAAATCCGTTAAACGGTGAGTTTTTACTTTTTGACTTAAACTGATTAATATCAACAGTATATGATTCATTCAGGTCAACGATTGTTATATCTGCAGTATCTCCTACACTAATACATCCTTTATTTAAACAAAGCAATTTTGATGGATTTACACACATTTTGTCGACCAGTTGTTCTATAGTAAGATGTCCAGGTTTGACAAGGTAGGTTACAGCTAGAGAAAATGCTGTCTCAAAGCCAACAATACCGTTTTTTGCAAGATCAAACTCTACATTTTTTTCATCTATATGATGAGGAGCATGGTCTGTTGCTATAATATCAATTGTGCCATCACTTAGCCCGAAAATTATAGCCTCTACATCTTTAAGCGTTCTAAGTGGAGGATTGACTTTCGCTAATGTATTAAACCCAGAGCATGCATCTTCTGTTAAAGAAAAATAGTGTGGACAAGTCTCAGCGGTTACTTTAACGCCACGTTTTTTTGCGTCCCTAATTAGGTGGACTGATAAAGCAGTTGACACGTGAGCAATATGTATTGAAGACTTAACATATTCAGCCAAAATAATGTCTCTTGCCACCATTATTTCTTCAGCAGGTGAAGGGATTCCTTTTAATCCTAAAATAGCGGACTGGTAACCTTCATTCATAACCCCATCAGATGACAAATCAATATCTTCACAGTGCGAAATTACAGGAATATCGAACATACTAGCATACATTAGAGCACGTTTCATTAATGAGGCACTTTTTATAGCATTACCATCATCAGTTATAGCTACTGCTCCTGAAAACTTAAGTTCTCCTATTTCAGCCAATTCTTCGCCATTTAGCTGTTTTGAAATAGCTCCAATAGGGTATACATTTATAAATCCGTCTTTTTTAGATTTATCAATTATGTATCTAACGACTGCTTCATTGTCAATTACTGGGGTGGTATTCGGCATACATGCTATAGATGTAAACCCACCCATTGCAGCACTTCTTGTTCCAGTTTCGATATTATCTTTATATTCAAATCCAGGCTCCCTTAGATGACAGTGAGCATCTATAAACCCAGGTAATACATACTTATTAGTTGCATCAATAATTGCTCCTCCAGATATGTTTAAATCATTTCCAATTTCTATAACTTTTGAAGCTTCTATTAGGATATCAGCAATACCATTCAATCCATTTTTTGTATCAACTATATGTCCTTTTTTAATCAAAGTTTTCAACATTACCCCTCCTAGTTAGTAAGTACAAAAGTGCCATCCTAATAGCTATACCATTTGTAACCTGTTCATTTATTAGTGAATGATCGCTATCTAAAACTGGTGTAGTTATTTCAATTCCTCTGTTTACAGGTCCAGGATGTAAAACTAAAACATTTTCTTTTGCTAATTTTAATCTGGTTTCGTTTAAACCAAAATATTTTGAGTATTCACGAGCAGTAGGGAAAAGTCCCTTTTTTTGTCTTTCTAACTGAATCCTAAGAACTATAACAACATCAGCATCGATTAAAGCTTCTTGAACAGTAGTATAAACTTTTATACCAATTGCTTCAATACCCGGCGGAATCAACGTGCTAGGACCTGCGACAGATACATTTGCACCCAGTTTTGTCAGTCCCCAAATATTGCTTCTAGCAACTCGACTATGATAGATGTCACCAATTATTGCTATCTTTAAGTCTCTAACGGAGCCTTTTTTTTCAATTATAGTGAATATATCCAGCAGTGCTTGGGTAGGATGTTCATTCATTCCATCGCCTGCATTTATTACGTGAGCATTAATATTTTTTGCTAGAAGATGTGCTGCACCTGACATTGGATGTCTCATAATGACAATATCTGTACCCATTACATCGATAGTTCTGCCTGTATCAATTAAGGTCTCACCCTTTACAACACTGCTACTTGAAGCAGATATATTTGAGATATTAGCACTCATAAACTTTGCCGCTAGTTCAAAAGATAGTCTTGTCCTTGTACTGTTTTCATAAAAAAGATTTACGATAGATTTTCCAAGTAAATGTGGGGTCTTTTTATTGTTACTTTTTATGATCTGTTTCATGGTTTTTGCGGTTTCTAAAATATAGTTTATTTCTTCAACATCTAAATCTTTCAAACCTAAAAAATCTTTTGATTTTAACATCATAAAAAAATACACCTCAATTTTATTAATGATTTAATACAACGTTAATATCACTTATAGTAACCATGTTAATTCCATCAACTTCGGCTAATCGTACATCAACGATTTCTTGTAGAGAGGTAGGAACGTTTTTACCAACATAATCTGCTCGTATGGGAAGTTCTCTGTGTCCTCTATCTATTAAAACTGCTAATCGAATAAACTTCGGTCTTCCTATCTCCATTATAGCTTCAATTGCTGCCCGAGCTGTTCTACCAGTATATAAAACATCGTCTATAAGAACAATTCTTTTATTAGTAATTGAAAAACCTATATTTGTTCCATTAACAATAGGGTGTTCAGATAATATACTTAAGTCATCTCTATAAAATGTTATATCCAAATCACCTACAGGTATAGCCTTTCCTTCAACTTCCTTGATTTTTGCTGCAATCATTTTAGCAAGAAAAGCCCCACGCCTCTGAATGCCAATCAACACAAGGTCATTGGTACCTTTGTTCTTTTCTATTATTTCATGTGCAATACGAGATATAGCCCTACGCATGCTATTATCATCCATTATCTCAGCTTTATATTGCATTTTATTCACCTCTTTTTATAATAAAAATTAAATATGTAGATTATTCTTTAAGTAAATATTAAATAATAATAACTTATAAAAAAGCTTCTTGCTAAATAACAAGAAGCTATAAGATTTTCTTATTGTTCCGATATATATAACTTAACTCATATAACTTCCGAGTCTCTAGACCTTTTAAAAGGTAAGTATTCAGCTCAATAATATGCTAACACATACATCTATTTTTGTCTATAAAATATTTGCAATTATTTTCGACAATTGTAACTATTACAATTTTTAACAATTTATATAATTGTTAAAATATATTGAAAATCCTCGAATTATAATTTAAAATAATTAAGTATTTAGCTGGATAAGCTTTTTTTGGGGGAATTAAGAATAAATACTACTGTTACTTCTAGAAATGAACATAAATTACATAGAAATTTAAGGGCTAGACATTTAAACATGATAGCAATTGGTGGAGCCATAGGTACTGGCTTGTTTTTAGCAAGTGGTGCTTCAATTAGTACAGCAGGACCAGGAGGAGCATTAGTTGCTTATTCAGTTATTGGAATAATGGTGTATTTTCTAATGACAAGCCTTGGTGAAATGGCAACTTTTATGCCGATCTCAGGCTCTTTTGAAACATATTCTACACATTTTTTTGATTCTGCACTTGGGTTCGCTCTTGGGTGGAATTATTGGTACAATTGGGCTCTAACCGTTGCTGTAGAATTATCAGCAAGTGCTCTAGTTATTAAATTTTGGTTTCCAAATATTCCGGGATTTGTCTGGAGTATTTGTTTTTTAATATTACTTTTTACATTAAATATTATGTCAACAAGGATTTACGGAGAATCAGAGTATTGGTTTACTAGTATTAAGGTCATTACAATAATAGTATTTTTAGCCATTGGTATATTAATAATACTTGGAATCTTAAAAAGTGGCTCTCCAACTTTCTCGAACTGGACTATTGGTGAAGCTCCTTTTGTCGGCGGTATAGCTGCAATTGTAAACATTTTTATGATAGCTGGTTTCTCTTTTCAAGGCACAGAACTTGTTGGTCTTGCTGCAGGTGAATCAGAAAATCCTGAAGTTGATGTTCCTAAAGCCATTAATACTGTTTTCTGGAGAATACTGCTTTTTTATATAGGAGCAATTATAATAATTGGATTTCTGATTCCATATACTGATCCAAATCTTTTAAAAACCGGAGTTGAAAACATTGCTGTTTCTCCATTTACAATAGTTTTTTTAAGAGCCGGCTTTGCATTTTCAGCATCAATTATGAATGCTATTATACTTACTTCAATTTTATCTTGTGGCAATTCTGGGCTATACGCTGCATCTCGAATGTTGCATGCACTTGCCGTCAATAAAAAAGCCCCAAGTTTTATTGCGAACGTAAATAAAAGAGGGGTTCCAATAAATGCACTTCTTATAACTACAATAGTATCAATGTTTTGCTTTCTCTCGTCTCTTTTTGGAGATAGCATTATTTACTCTTGGCTTGTTAATGCATCTGGATTAGCCGGATTGATAGCATGGATCGGAATTGCATTTTGTCACTATCGTTTTAGAAAAGCATACATCGCTCAAGGCAAAAGATTAGAAGACCTTAAGTATAAAGCTAAATGGTATCCTTTTGGGCCTATTTTAGCAATCATTTTATGTATGGTTGTAATCTTAGGACAAAATTATCAAGCTTTTTTCAATCACACCTTTAGCTGGTATGGGATCTTTGTTACTTATATTAGTTTATTTATATTCATACTTCTATATTTTGGATATAAACTTATTAAAAAAACTAAGATAATTTCGCCATTAGAAGCAAATCTTGATATAGAGGAATAGCTCTAAATTGAGCCTTCAATAAAATTGCGCCCCTTCATGTCTGTCGTTATAGGTTTTTCGATATATCCATTGTTTTGTATATACTTACAAAGTTTAGACAGCGCTTGAACAGATGTCCTTTTTTCATGAATTAATATAAAGCATTCCTTGAAATTTCTCATCTGATTTATTGTAGAATTAAATATAACATCTGGATCAACACTTACCCTTTTTGTATCCCCTGAATCAATATTCCAATCCCAAAGGTTATATCCATTTAATTTCAGGTTTTGTAGTTGTCTTTTTGTCATTCCTGATACTGATCCATAAGGTACCCTACAAATAGATGTTCTATACCCTATAATCGATTCAAGAACATCATTTGCCTTTATCATGCTTTGTGAAACTGAATAATCATCCCGATAAACCTGTGAATAAATATGTGTAGCACCATGTAAAGCTAGAGTATGACCTTTTTCATTAATTTTTTGGATTTCGCTCTTGTATGTAATCATATTATATGAAAGCATAAAAAAGGTGGCTTTGAAACCGTATGTATCAAGTATATTTAGAATAGACTCAGTGTAAGTGCTTGGACCATCATCGATGGTTATATAAACAACCTTTTGGTTTTTTTTCTCCTCAATATTCTTTTTTGGTGCCTCAACATGAATAATGGTTGATATTTCTTTTTCAATATGCCCATTATCAATCCTGGCATATAACCTATTATCTCCACTAGGCCATGAGTACCAATATGGGCAAGTAAAATCACCACTGTTTCCTATATCCCAGCTATTTTTGTCATCATTTAAGATCCTCCATTTGATCTTATATTTTTGTCCCCGTACTTTTGGTTCATTTACATATACTTTTAACCTATCCCCTATTTGTTCCCACTGTTTCAGTGTAATATTTTCATTGTTGAACTTTGGTTCAAACATATTCTTTTCTTCCATGTAGTCTTTTACTTTATAAATATGTGCCTGAATTTTAGCAGTGAATACTATTTCAAGGTCATTATTACTTATATATGTCTTATCTCCACTTAAGATTCGTACAATTTTGACACCCGAATTCGTGCCATCAGTTGTACTTATTTCAAAACCCAGATATGTTGTAATTAAGGAAATAGGAATAAATGACTTACCGTTTATTGTATTAATATCAATTGAGTATTCTTCATTTAAATCTATATATAATATTTTTTTGTTTCTAAAATTAATTTTTATGCTTTTATTATTTTTACTTACACTTATAGTTTTATCACTTTCATCCCAAGTAACTACACCACCAATTCCCTCCATATATTCTTTTAATGGTATAAACAATTCTCCGCCTTGATATTCGGGTAATAAGCTTTCAAATTCCAAGATGGAATCATTAAAAATAATTATCGGAAAATCGGAAGTTATACCTTCACTTGATGTATATACTTTATTTATATTTACTATAATCAAAATAATTGCAAGCAATCCTGTTAGTAATAAATATTTTCTTAATAAATGGAACATAGTAGTACCACCATCCTTGGTAAAAAATTGAAATTAGAAAAGCAAAACTTTGGACTTTTAAATAAGATTAATTGAATATAATTTTTATATTAAATTTCCGCCCATATTAATATAATTTCTACATAGACAAAGAAATTCCTTCCATAAAAATTTATTTAAATTGTATAAAATATGTAATAATATGTAAAATTACGAACCTTTCACTATTGAATATTTACCATTAATATGCTATATTTATAATATAGGAACTAATTGGTCAAGACATTAATATATTCTACTTAATTATTTTCAAATTATTTTATCAAAACCTAACTTTTAAAATTTATGATATTTTTGCAAAAGGATGGGGTCAATATGTTTCCAAAACAATTACAAAAACAAAATATTAATGATATTCAAGATATGGTAAATGAGTTTAGTAAAATGTCTCAAAAAGACAAAGATTCTCTTTTGCATGAAGCTATCAAAAATGAAGATAAATTAGCTATAGAAATACTTTCTCGTAGTGGCGCTAAAACCAATGATTTGGACATACGTGCAGGTGATTTACACGAAGTAAATGGAAGTTCTGCTGCAGCTTCTGCTGCAAAAGGAACTGTAGAAGAAACTGAAACTTCAAATAAGCAAGATATGAAAGTAAAATATGAAAGTAAATTTGAAGAGAAAAATGAAGAAAACAGTCAAGATTCTTTAGTATTGAATTTATTGAACGACAGTACTAAACCAATGGCGATATATTATAATCCAAGTGAAAAAGCATATTCACCGACAGCTACGTATTATTTGTTAAAAGAATTGCAAGAACTTAAATATGATCCTGAAGAAGCATTTTCTGCAGATACTAAACTAATCGAAATGTTAAATGGCATTGATATGTCTAAATTGCCCAAAGATGAAAATAGAAAAGATTCAAAATATATTACTGATGGAATACAATTATTATTTAGAAAGCTGCATGGCAATGAGACTGTAACCTCTGCACCTGCTGATGAAGAGAAAAGAAGAGAAGCTTATACAACTCTTGCAAAGGGTCTCAAACTAATTACAGATATACTAAAAGAAAAAGTTGAGGAGAAAAAAGAAGAACTTGATATACATAGCTTCCTTGAATTGATTGGAGATGCTGGATATTATTGTTATCAGAGGTGGAATGAAGTTTTAGAAACTCTTATAAAAAAATTTCCTGATGAAGTAATTAAAAAAACAAATATACATGTTCAGGGAAACCAGAATAAGATGGAAGATTTATTGAAGGAATTATTTTGCAAATCGAGAGACATTGTAGCTGAAAATTTGGCTTGTGATTTTATGAAAGAATATTATCAGGATCAACATGAAGGGAATATTGTACACTATAAAAGGACGTTTAAGAAAATTTTAAATGATGCATATGGTTTTAATATTGCGCAATCACAGGAACGTGATCCGTTCCTTGAGCGTGAAATAAATGTACTGCAAAGTCATGCTGGCAATTTTTTAGAGAAATGTGATATTCATGATTTAGTACTTACTAAATTTACAACTTTGTTTAATGAAGCTATAAAAGGGGATTCTTCTCATCCATCTACTCCTTTATATGGAGAGATTATAGATTGGGCTAACTATAAGATCTTTAATGGTAATGGAAGTAAGCTACATAGCAGGTATCCTGATTTAATGTCATTTATGTTTGATAACATTTTTTTCAAATTTGATAGTGATGATGAATTTACTAAATCATTAGCAAATAAACAACTAAGACCAAGTGCTTTAAGATACTTACTTGAGCAAGAAGAATTAATTAGCCCATGTGAAGACAAGTTAGCTCTTATGAAAAGAGTTAGTAGAAATGATTTAATAGGGTGTAATAAATCAAATCAAAAAGTAGAAAAATGTACACCTTTACATATTGAGCTTTATAATAATGGAAAAAACTATAATAAAGATCTAGTTAACTTTCTTCTTAAAAATTCAACAATTCAGAACCTTTTTGAAAAAAATAGTGAAGGCAAAGATACATTAGACTTGGCAAATGATATAGAAGCTAAAGAAATTATTGAAGAAGTATTGAAAAGATCAGTCGCAAAAAAAGATGATGCATTAAGATTCGCTTCTTCTAGTGGGCATAAAGAAATTGTACAAATGTTGCTTGAAAAAGGTGCAAATGTTAATAAAGTAAACCAAGATGGGAGTACTGCTTTAATGTTTGCTGATAAAATCGGGCATAAAGAAATTGTACAAATGTTGCTT
>CAVYEU010000006.1:0-15865 GCA_963767415.1 uncultured Eubacteriales bacterium | reverse complement strand
ATTGACATAAAAAAAGAACCGTAGGTCTTATGTGGTATATATTTAAAATTTAATTTACATTATTTAGGTGATAAACTAGGGTAAGAACATTGCTGAAAGTAACTATTCAGAGGTAGCAAATTTTTCTCAGGACCTGTTTGAAATCTTTTGTGGCATAAATGCCATATCCTGTAGGGGCAGACCTATGTGTCTGCCCTAAATTATGGATATTGAATCAATATTATTAGGCAGAAACATAGGTTTGCTCCAAGATATCCTTGTAAAATTACTATATATCAACAACCATTCTAGCCTGGTCATTGCGAGCGCAGCAAAACAATCTATGATTTTTGATATTATTAAACATGTTTATTAAGCCTGAAAATTTATGGCTGTATTTTGCCCGCTAAAAATTTTATATATTGTATCAAATGTGCTCAATTTTTGTTTTTTAGCCGTTGAAATAATACTACGAATATTCGCAAAGAATTTACCTCCAGAATTACTTCAGGAAAACCACCAGATATTTTGGTTTTAGCTTTTATCATTCTCAAAGATTTTTCCGCTAAATTATTAGTGAATGGAACTTTAAAATCTTCAATAAACCTTAAATGTTCTTCTTTAAAATTTATTAATCTCTCAAACAAACATCTTTCATCATTGTAATAATCCTTCTTTTTTTTTGGTAAGATCTTTAGTTATTTCATCATATTTATTTTTCCATCTATTTAAAATATCTGAATATTCTTTTCGAATTTCTTCTAGCATGTTATCTTCAAATTTTACTGCACCTTGTTGAACTAAAACCTTTTTTTGATTATTTAATTTCACCATAAAAGTTATAAATTCTTCAGCTTCTTCTCTTTTAAAAATATCTACTATACTTTTTAAATACCTTATAATGTGAGCATTACATTCAGAATGATCCATAGTTTTATATTTATAATATGAACTTAAATGATCATGCACAAGAATACCTACATAATAAGCAAGAATTCCAATTTCCTCTGATGCTTCAAATCCTTTTTTCTCATTAATTGCATAAAAGCTTACGTTTTCTGTACATGCTGTATGAATCCAATTCATTTTACCATTTATCCTTTCTCCACTTTCATCTATGTTTAATACTTCTGCTTTAATTAAACATTCTTTTATATATTTCTACGGTGGGAGTAGCTTTTGTTGATAGTTCTTTACTAAAATTCACTATTGTACCCTCAGAAAGCCTTATTCCTCCAAGAGTGATGCTTTATTTGTATATCTTTTGTTCTATTTATTGATACCATTCCTTCATTTGTTAAAACTGTAGAAAATGCTTTTAGTGTATCTCCGTATTCAACTATACTATCCAAGCCTTTGGGAAACTTACTAGTATAGGTTTTATTACATATAATGCATTTACCCTCATAAGTTCGATGTTCAATTATCTGAGGAACAATTTTTATATCTACATTTTGCTTTGCTGTTTTATACTCTGTATTATATACAATTTCGCCTCCACAACTACATGTACCCTCAAGATGGTTTATTATTTCAGTAGGATCCTTAAATAGCACAAGTGTATGCCCTTTGTGTCCAAATTGACCTCCTACCTTTCTGCCTGTTTTTTCTCTAAAATTATGGACCTTTTTTTTGAATCCATCTGTAGATGAAGGTTTGCTAGAATTAGTGCTATCTTTTTTTAACCTACTTTTTAATTTTTCTATAGTTTCATTTGCTTCATTTAGCTCTTCTCTTAATTGTTTATTCTCGGCACGTAACACCGTATTTTCTTCTTTTAATGCAACTATTTCAGTACTCATCTTTGCAATTTCTGCAAATAGCATATCTACTTTTTTGTTTAGTTCATCTATTTTCCTTTGCTCTTCTTTTCTTAGGTCTTTTAAAACTTCTATCTCATTTTTTAATACTTTATTTTTTATTTTTAAATCTTTATTTTCTCTCTCGAGTAATTGTAGTCTAGTCAATATATCTCACCTTTTTTAGTATTTTCTGTCTACAATATCGAAATATTTAACAAAAACTTAAGAATATTTTAAGAAAAAAGAACAAAAAACTGAGATCCTTCGCAAAGGCAGCTCAGGATGACAATCTAGGACCGTGTCATACTCAGGCGCAGCCGAAGAATCTCACGAATTTCACTAGAATTACTTTATACCTCTGAATAGTTACTGCTGAAAATAAAAAAATATATTTTTTTATGCTTCACTCTTGATTTTATTCTGATTTGTGCAAGGGTGAAGCATCTAAAAACAAGATTAAGCGAGAGTGAGGGTTTTGAATATAAAAAAATAATTTTTTCGCAATGAAAGAACAAAAAGTACACATTTTAAAGAATAATATGGATAACAAAACAAACGCAATTTATTGTTGAAATAATTTATCAAATCTAAGAACGAAAGCCTTGCCACCAACAAGCTCTAACGTATCATTACCACATTCAGAACATGGTGATTTAGGAGAAAGATCAGGAATATCTTCATTAAAATATGTACATTTAATTCCAGAAGAGTATTTAACAGCATTACAATTAGAGCAAACATATTTAAGAGTAAAAGGATCATAGGATTTATTGAAATTAGGTTTATTTTTATGTTTTTTAGCTTTTTTTTTGCTCATATTATTGCTCCCTCTTATGTAAAATTAAGTTAATAGAATTATACCAAATTTTCGATATAAAAAGATAGTTTTTTAATATTGAAAAATGGAGATGAAAAATAGCATATGAATCAGAGAAGACAAGATATTATGGAGAAAAGAACCAAGAAAGAAGAAATTGCAAGGAAGATATTGGAAAAAAGAAAAAAGGAAGCAGTCCCAAATAGAAAAAGTAATATTGAATCCCCTGAAAAAGAGGAAGAACAAAACCAAGAGCTTATTGAAAAATCAGTAGAATTTATAAGAAATATACTGCCCCAAACCATAGAAAATTTTTCCAAAATACCAGATCCAAGAGATATAACAAAGGTTAAGCATGGAGTTACAGTACTATTGTTATATGGAGTATTAAATTTTATTTATCAAGTTTCATCAAGAAGAGAAGCGAATAGAGAAATAACAAAACCAATAATATTCGAGAATTTAGAACAGATGTTTCCTGAGCTAAAAACGATGCCTCATGCAGATACGTTAAATAGATTACTTAAAGGTTTAGATGATGTAAGTCTGATAGAAGATGAAATTTTCAACATAATAAATAAATTTATTCGAATGAAAAAGTTTGTAAATCTATTGATACAAAAGCAATTCACAATAATAATAGATGGGACGTCTAAATTTTCTAGGAATAGAAAATGGGCTAAAGAATGCTTAGAAAAGAAAGTTGGAAAGGCAATAGAAGGCGAAGAGGAAAAGAAAAAATATTATTGTTATGCAGTAGAAGCAGTATTTGTATTTCAAGGGGCACTGGTACTTCCGTTTTTAACTGAGTTTTTAGAATATAGCCCAGAAATAACAGGAAACAGCAAGAAAGATTGTGAAACCAATGGTTTCAAGAGGCTAATATCAAGAATAAAGAGGAAATTTCCTAAATTAAAAATAAGAATTTTAGCAGATGGTTTATTTGCAACAGGTCCAAGTATGGAACTTTTAAATAATCTTGGATGGGAATACATGATTGGACTCAAAGATGATTCATTAAAAAGTGTTTGGCATAAATTTGAAGAAAACATGAAAATAGAGCGAGATATAAACACTGCGCTTTATCAATGGGGAAATAGATTTCAAACATTTTATTGGAGTAATGAAATTGATTATAAATATGAAAATGATGGAGAAGTCAAAACTTTTGAATTAAATGTTGTAGTCTGTGAAGAAAGCTGGGAAGAGAATAAAATTGATGGCTCTATAGAAGAAAAATATGCTAAATTTGCATGGATTTCTAGCATACCAATAAATAAAAATAATGTAGCAAAACGCTGTAATTTCATAGGCAGAGCTAGGTGGGCCATAGAGAGCAATATACTACTGGAAAAACATTATGGATATTGCTACGAACATTGTTTTAGTTACAATTGGCAAGCAATGAAGGGTTACCATTATTTAATGCATATGGCACATGTAATTAATGCATTAATGTTTAAAACAGAATATTTTGTTGAAAAAATTAAAGAAAATACAATGATGGGACTCATAAATTTAATGAAATCTATTTTACAAATAATGCGTCTTGACAAAAATAAAATATCTCAAATATTAAATGAAAAACATAATATTAGATTTGTTTTTCAGTAGAAGTTCTATTTAGAAGGATTAATTCATATAAAAAACGATATTACAATATTTTTGCTGTGCCATAAATTTTAAAAATTTAATCATAATAATCGATTATGATTAAATAATTTTTTGAATATTAGTGTTCTAGCCTATTGGGTCTTGTATATCACACATTAATTGCTATATTTTGGAATAAACGTTGCGAAAATTAAAAAAAAATTTTTTTTATGCTTCACTCTTGTGATTTGTGATAAAATTAAAAAAAATAAAAATATAGGTTATAAAGGGAGGCTAAATCAGACATGAAAAATAATAATTTAAAATACCATCATATCGGTGTTCCAACAAAAGAAATTAGAGAAGGAGAATATTATCTTCCGGAGCTTGGAATGTATGTTCTCGATTATCAAAAAAATCAATATGGGATAGAATGGATACGGTTTGATGAAAATTGTAAATTCCCCGATATTGTAAAGGAAGTTCCGCATATTGCTTTTGAAGTTGACGATGTATACAAAGCAATAGAAGGCAAAAAGGTTATTATAGCACCTAATAGTCCTTCAGAAGAAGCTGTAGTAGCTTTTATAGAAGAAGATGGTTTTCTTGTCGAATTATTACAAGTTACAAAAAGAGAATAATAGATAATAAATTTTATATTTATTTAAATGAATTATTAGGTTAACAAAATTGAAAGTTTGTACAGAGGGGATTTTAAAAATATGTTTATAAAAACAAGGTGGTATAGAGAAATTTTATATTACTGTTTATTTGGGTGGTTTGTAAGGCGATTTGCTATTTTTGCTTCTACAATGGTTAATTCAGATAAAATCATAGCTGTTTCTAAAAGTCAAGAATACCTGAAAAACCTAGATAAAGTAGATCAAGAAAAAAGTGAAATAAGTGTTAAAAATTATTTTATAGAAACATCAGATAATTTAATGCTTGATACATACAAATTTACACCTAAAGATAGTAATAAAGATAGTATACATATTATTTCATTATGTGGCAGTGGAGATTATGTAGAAAATAGATTGGATTATTTAAAAAATATATCCATAAAGAATAATTCTGTCGTTATAGGATTTAATTACCGTGGAATAGTAAACAGTACTGGAATAGCAAAATATGCAGATGATATTGTAAATGATGCAATTGCACAAGTAAAAGAGCTACTAGGCAAAGGTGTTGAACCATCTAAAATTATTTTAGATGGACATTCTTTGGGAGGTGCAGTTGCTGCATTGGCTGCAAAACACCTTCATGATAATGGAATAAAAATAAATATTTTTAGTGACAGATCTTTTGATACGTTTAGTGAAAATGTTGGAGCTATTGTAAAAAATCCTATTTTAAAATATTTAGCTAAAAAACTTATTAAAAATTCTGGTTGGGATATGGAAGCAGGTGAGGCATTTGCTAAAATCCCTGACGAAAATAAAGAATTTGTAGTTATAAGAATTCCAAATAAAACAATGCTTCAAAGGCAATCAGATAGCGATGACACAGTTATCTTAAGAAAAAATGATATATATTCAGGTTTAAAGAGGCGATTAAAGAATATTAAAGAACTTAAACCTATTGGGAAGTTACCAGATTCAAATGAAAAGAAATTATCAATAATGGGAAAATATAAATACTTAAAAGTTTATGTTCAAAGTGCACCAAATTTGGAAGGAAAACCATCTTATTACAGTCCCCATTGCTACGAAAGGAATCTACTATTTTTAAATAAAGGGACTAGTCAGAAAAATGTAGATATGATTTTTTCAGATTTTGTAAAAAAACTTGTAAGGAAGGGACTAGGGTAAAGCAGTATTGTACCTAATCTTTTGGAGGATAAATTTGTTTATATGTTTAAAGAATTTGCAAACCTTGTTGAATTAGTAAAAAACAATTCAATAATTAAACCCAACAAAGAAGCTATTGTATATTTAAAGAATGGTGAATTAGAATCAAAAAAGCTAACCTATAAAGAGATCGAGTTAAGAGCAACTAATATAGCATCTAAACTTCAAGCATTGGCGGATGTTGATAGTAGAGTAATTCTAATTTTTCAGTCTAGTGTAGATTTTGTAGACGCTTTTTGGGGATGTATTTTTGCAAGAATGATTGCAGTGCCTATTACACTATCACATAAGAAGCAAAACTTCTTAAATATAATATCAATTATTAAAGATACTGAAGCAAAAATTTTGATTACTACTTCATTTATTAAAAATAAATTTAATGAATTAATTCAACATGAAAATGTATTAAATAATTGTTATTGGATAGAAGTAGATAAAATAAATTATTATGAAAATATATTATATAAAGAACACAAAATAGATCTAGATACAATTGCTTATCTTCAATACACATCAGGGTCTACCAATAATCCTAAGGGGGTAATAGTGACTCATGGAAATGTTCTTTCGTGTGAAAATACCATTCAGCATGCATTTAATTGCAGAGAAGATACAACTGTATTGTCATGGTTGCCATATTATCATGATATGGGATTAATTGGAGGTATTCTGCAACCAATATATGTTGGAGCAAGATGTATATTGATGTCTCCATTAGATTTTTTGCAAAAGCCTTTAAGGTGGTTAACAGCAATTAGTACATACAGTGCTTCAATAAGTGGTGGTCCGAATTTTGCATATGATTTATGCGTTGATGTTATTAAGGATGAGGAATTAAAAGATATTAATCTTGAAAGTTGGCTTATAGCATTTAATGGCGCAGAACCTATAAATCCCATGACAATTGAAAGATTTTCAAAAAAATTCAAGCCCTATGGATTCAATGAGAATTCATTTTTCCCATGTTATGGACTGGCTGAAGCAACACTTTATGTTTCAGGCAAAACCTTTGAGAAAAAATTAACTGTTAATTCATTCAAAGCAAAACAAATGGAACAACAATTTGCAGTACCTGCTGATTTAGATGAATCAAATACCTATAATTTGGTTGGTTGTGGAGTTCCAGGCAAAAATGTGAATATTAAAATAGTTAACCCTAAAACATTTGAAATATGTGAGGATGGGATTATTGGTGAAATATGGGTATCTGGTGATGGTGTTGCAAAAGGCTATTGGAACAAAGAAAAAGAAACCCAAGATACATTTAATGCTTTTTTATCTACAATAAATGAAGGTCCGTTTTCTAAGAACGGGTGATGCTGGATTTTTACATGAAGGAATTTTATATATTAGTTCACGATTAAAAGACACTATAATAATTCACGGATGTAATTATAACCCTTGGGATATTGAATTAACAGTTAGCCAAAGTCATTCAGATATTAATTCTACGGGAACTGCTGCTTTTGCGGTTGAAATAGATGGTATTGAGAAACTTGTAATAGTTCAAGAAGTAAAAAGAGTAATGACAAAAAAAATAAATTCTGATGAGATTATTGCAAAAATTAGATCTAATGTTCAAGAAAGACATGCTTTGCAGGTTTATGCAGTAGTTTTAGTTATATCGAATAGTATTCCTAAAACTACTAGTGGAAAAGTACAGCGAATTTTATGTAAACAAAAATTTTTAGAAAACAAACTAAAGATAATTTTTGAGTGGAAAAATGAGTATCTTCACGATACTAAAAATATCGGGGAAAATAGCAATAATTCTAAAGACCATATACTTATGTACTTAATTGAAATTATAAATAAATTTATAGGCAATACTGAATTGGAGTTTGATTATGAACAGTCATTAATTAGCTTAGGAATTGATTCAATTATAGCTGTTAAATTAAATAATAATATTAAAACAAAATATGAAATAGATATACCTATAGTAAAGTACTTAGAAGGATTGACTATTAACGGTTTAGTAAGTTTAATTGCAAACAGTAATCAAAGTAATTTTAAAATAAATCAACAAAATCATAGTACAGAAAAATCTAAAATAAATGAAACCGAAGGGTATCCATTATCATCTTCTCAAAAAAAAGTATGGATTATTAATCAAATTGATTCAAAATCTTGGGCTTATAATATCAACGGTGTATTTTTGTTAAAAGGAAATTTAGATGTATTTATACTTAATAAATCATTTAAAATTTTAATAGATAGACATGAAAGTTTAAGAACTAAGTTTATGAGTATTGATGGAGAACCCAGACAATCTATTATTGATGATATTGACTTTAATATATTCTTTATAAATATAAGTAGTAGCGATAAAGAAATTTCCATAGAAAAAATTATTCAAGAAGAAATAAAAAAAGGTTTTAATTTAAATAAAGCGCCACTGATAAGGGTAGTGTTAATAAAAGCAAATGAACATGAACATGTACTTTTGTGTATGATACATCATATTATTTGTGATGGTTGGTCAGTTAATATTATTTTTAAAGAGCTTATGGTAGTATATAATTCATTGATAACTAATTCAAAATATAAATTACCTGAAATTAAACTTCAAAGTAAAGATTATGCTGTTAGTAAAATAAATTATTTAGATTCAGTAATTATTAAAAATCAATTAAACTATTGGAAAAGTATTTTTTCTGATTGTTTACCAAAGATGTCTTTCCCATATGATTATGAACGTCCACAAAAAATAACTTTTGAAGGAAAAAATAAATATTTCTATTTTGATGAAGATATTTCAAATAAATTAAGAATATTTGCAAGAAAAAAGTGTGTTACATTAAGTACACTATTTTATAGTATTTATACCATACTACTTAACAAAATATGTAATCAAGATGATTTAGTTATTGGGGCAATGACTGCTGGAAGAATTGATTGTAATATTGAAAATACAGTAGGTATGTTTTGTAACTACTTACCAGTTAGGACTAAAATTACTCCAGAAGAAACAATTGATACTTTTTTAAAAAAAGTTGATAGAAACATGCTTGATGCATTTGAAAATCAAGAATATCCGTTTGAAAATTTAGCAGAAGAAATTGATAACTCAAGACATATCAATCGTAATCCGTTTTTTGATACTATGATAATTTTTCATAACGAATTAGAAAACGGATTTAATACTATTAAAAATAAAACAATTGGATTTAATGATTTAGATATTGAGATCTTGGATATAGAAGAACAAGGAGCAGTTATTGATTTCAAATTAGATATTTATGACTGTAGAGAAAAGGGTTTCAAGGCTTCTTTCCAATATAATTCTTCGTTGCTTAAAACTCAAACAATACATTGGATGATTTCAAAATTAAATAAGTTAATTGATTGCATTGTTTTAAATGAAAATATTTTGATTAACAACATTGAACTAATTACGTCTGACGAATATATCATGAATAAAAGAAAGTTATTGAAGAATAAAGAGGTTAATGAATTAGAGAGAACTTCAGCTAAAGTTTTAATATCAGCTACATTTAATACTGATCTAATAGCTGAAATTATAAATTCTTGGTGTAACCATTTTAATATTGATTTAGAATTAACAATTACACCTTACAATCAAGTTTTCCAGGAAATATTGAATCCTGAAAGCCAAACATCAAAAAATAATGATATTAACATCTTGTTAGTCAGATTTTGTGACTGGTTGAGGTTTATAAGCTTTAAAACTGATGTCGAAATAATAGAAAACTTAAATATTAATTATAATAATTTAATTGAATCAATAAAAATCCTTTCACAAAATTCAACGCTATTTGTGTGCATACTCCCATATTTTGGGCATATCATTAATGATAATATTAATAGTTACTTGGAAATAATGACTTCAAATTTTAACAAAGCTATGCTAGAAATTTCTAGTGTTAATATGATTGACATAAAGGACATGACAAATTTTTATAGCATCAGTGAAATTTTTGATATGGAAAAAGATAAAATAGGACATCTTCCTTTTACAGACCAATATTTCATGGGGTTAGGAACATTTTTAGCGAGAAAAATAATCATGAAGAAAAAAGAGGCTTTTAAAGTTATTGTTTTAGATTGTGATAACACTTTATGGAAAGGACAAATAGGTGAAGATGGAATAGAAAATATTATAATAGATGGAAATTATATTAATTTTCAAAATTGTGTACTGGAATTAATGCAAAAAGGATTTCTATTAGCTATATGTAGTAAAAACAATGAAAAAGATATTAATAATGTATTAGAAAAGCATTCTGATATGATATTAAAAAATGAGCATTTTGTAGCTAAAAAAATAAACTGGAGACCCAAATCACAAAATATAATAGAAATTTCTAAAGAGCTAAATCTTTCATTAGGAAGTTTTATTTTCATAGACGATAATGAAACAGAATGTCTTGAAGTTGCAGAGAATTGCCAAGATGTTTTAGTCCTTCCTTTCCCTAAAGATCCCAAATTAATAACATATTTTATATTTAATACCTGGGCTTTTGATAAAATGTCTGTGACAAAAGAAGATAAAATTAGAACCTCAATGTATCAGGCAGAAATTCAAAGGAAAATATTTAAAACCCAAAAAGAATCGTTTAAAAAATACTTAAATGAACTTGGTCTTAAAGTAAATATAAGAAAAATTTGTGAAAATGATTTTATACGTATATCTCAACTCACAGAAAGAACAAATCAGTTTAATATGAATTCAATAAAGTGTTCAGAACAGGAGATTAACAATATTTCAAAAGATACTTTAAGAAATATTTGGATAATTGAAAGTGAAGACCGCTTTGGTAGCTATGGAATAATAGGAACAGTAATCACAAATAGAGACTCTAATATATTATATTTAGACAGATTTATGCTAAGTTGCAGAGTATTAGGAAGAGGCATAGAACTGGCTATTTTTGAAGGGCTTAAAAGGTTTTGTGATGAGACAGGTATAACTAAAATAATGGGGTTATTTATTGAAACTGGTAAAAATTATCCATTTAAGGAGTTTATTGAAAAGAGTAATTGGATTTCCATTATGAATAAAACTAGTACAGAAATAGAATTTGAAGTTGATGTTAATTCATTTACATACGAAGCTAATTACATTGAATTATCCTTTAATGAAGACAATTCTTATATTGATGAACCTGTCGAATATCATGATGTAAAACCAATTGAACCTTTTATTAAGCATCCTGAAATCGCATCTTGTATAGACATAAAAATATATACACCAATTATGGATATGATAAAAAACAAAGTTAAACACACAGAGTATTATGCTCCGTATGAATATTTTCCTGTGTGTAATTTAAATGAACTTTTTTCAACCATAGAAAAAGAGACCACTTCGCATTTGAAACATCTACTGAAAGATTAATTGCTAAGCAGATATCTAATTTATTAAAAATTAGAAATCGAAACCAAACGATGATTTTTTTAAGCTAGGAGGTAATTCTTTAAAAGCTGTCTCTTTAGTATCATTTATTAATAAGACTTTTTAAGATTAATATTGGGCTATCTGATATATTTAATATTTCTGTTTTAAAGGATATGGCTAAATATATTGATTCTTTATTACCAAAACCTATAAATCAATATCTATTGCTGATAAAGCAGATAATTATCCTCTTTCGCCAGCACAATTTAGGATATTTTTTCTTTACAAAAATGTACCCAGAAAGTACTTGCTATAATAATCCTGCGTTTTTTATTCTAAAAGGGAATTTAAATGTTGAAAGGTTTATTTCTTGTATTAAGAATATTATAAATAGGCATGATTCGTTACGAACGATATTTATAACAACTACAAATGGCCCCGTTCAAAAAATCCTTGAAAATGTTGATATTAATATTGAGTTATGCAAAAAAGGTGAAAAAAATTTAAATGAATTGGCTAAACACTTTGTAAAACCGTTCGATTTAAAAAATGCTCCATTACTTAAAATTGGGCTGTATGAGATTAAAGAGAAAGAATATTTCTTACTGTTTGATATTCATCATATAATTGCAGATGGTTTTTCTATAGAAATAATTATTAAAGAATTAATGAGTTTATATGAAGGAAATATATTGGACAATCTTGATATTTCATATAAAGACTTTTAGTATGGCAAAATAAATATTTGGAATCAAAAGAAGGAAAAAGCCTGGAGGCGTATTGGCTTAGAATATTTGAAAATGAAATTCCAGTACTAAACTTTCCTTTAGATTTAAAAGATCTGAATCTTTAAAAAATATCGGTAAACGCATTTATTTTTCTATTAATAAACCTCTGAAAGAAGAATTCATGTTTATTTCAAATAGAAGTGGTAGTACTTTGTTTACGACTTTATTTTCTGCCTATGTCTTACTACTCTCTAAATATTGTAATCAGGACGACATAATCGTAGGAATACCTGTTGCAGGCCGTGTTAATTCTGAAGTTGAAAAAATAGTTGGTATGTTTGTAAATACGTTAGCTATCCGCATAAACAATATAAATCTCAAAAATCAATTTTCAGAGTTTGCGAGCTTAGTAAAGCAAAATCTTTTAGGCGCATATGAGAATCAGGCATATCCATTTGAAAAGCTTGTTGAAAAACTAAACATAGATAGAAATATAGATAGAAATCCGTTATTTGATACAATGTTTACACTGCAAAATATAGATATATCAAGGTTTAATGTCGGAGATATACAATTTGAGTCATTTATATATGATACTGAAACATCAATTTTTGATTTCAGTTTAGATGCAATAGAAACTTCAGAAGGAATAAATTTTATTTTAGAATATAATACAGGACTTTTTAAACAATGAGTCATGGAATTAACTACTAAACACTATATTAATACACTTAAATGGCTAGTCCAAAATTATAATTCTCCACTTGAGCAACTTTATTTTTTGGAAGATGCAGAAGTAAAAATGCTTTTAAATAATTTTTGTACAAATCCAGTCAAACATAATAATTTTGTTGTGTTCCACGAGAAATTTCAAGAGTTTGTTCCAAAAAATGCCAGAAACTGATGCAATAGTATTTGAAGATAAAAAAGTTACTTATACAGAGCTTAATAAAACGAGCAAATCAATTAGCAAGGTATCTAATAAACAAGGGTTTAAAAACGGGTCAACATGTTGCATTACTTATGGAAAGATCAATTGATCTTATAATAGGGATAATAGGCATATTAAAGGCTGGAGGAGTTTATGTCCCAATTGATCAAAATGCTCCTGAAGACAGAATTAACTTTACTTTAGAAGATAGTATGGCAAAAATGATTATTAGTAATAGTCGTAGATTATTTGAAAAAATTTCTGTAAAAATCCTTGTGCTTGATATAAATAACTCAGATATATCAAACTTGTCTACAGGCAACTTAGATTTAAAAATTTCAATCGATGATTGTATGTATATTGTTTATACATCTGGTACAACAGGAAAACCAAAGGGCGTAATGGTTACTCATCGTCAACTAGCAGGAATTTCTTATGCTTGGACTTTGGAATATAAGCTTTTTGAAATGCCAGTGAGGTTGATGCAAGTAGCTAATTGTGCCTTTGATGTTTTTTGGTGACCTTGCAAGAGTATTTTTAAATGGTGGCACAATGGTAATCTGCCCTGATAAAATAAAGCTAGATTTACCAGCATTATATAATTTAATGATAGAGCAAAATATCACTATTTTTGAATCAACTCCTCATTTAGTTATTCAACTTATGAAATACATATATAAAAATGCTCTACCAATTAATACTCTTAAAACATTAATAATAGGTTCTGATACTTTTAAGGTTCAGGATTATAATGAACTTCTGAAGGTTCTGGAAGTAAATTTAGCATAATAAACAGTTATGGAATTACAGAAGCAACTATAGACTCTACATATTTTAGTTCGGATTTGCATAATAAATTTAAAATATTTTCAGGAAATGTCCCAATTGGAATTCCTTTTCCGAATGTACAGTGTTTTATACTTGACAGCAATTTGAAAGTACTACCTGTTGGTGTCCCAGGGGAACTCTATATTGGAGGTATTGGTGTATCAAATGGTTACTGGAACAGACCTGAATTAACTAATTCAAAATTCTTAAAAAATCCTTTTCATGATGGAATAGTTTACAAAACTGGTGATATTGCCAGGTGGACTGCCGATGGGTTACTAGAATTCTTAGGTAGAAGTGACAGACAAGTAAAAATCAGAGGATATAGGATAGAAATTGCTGAGGTTGAAAATGTTATTTTAGAATTTGGAAAAATAAATGAAGTTGCTGTTAAACTTATTGAAACTCCAAAAAAGGATTCTTTTCTTTGTGCATATTATATTTCTTCTATTGATTTTCCTGAAAATGAACTTCATGAGTACTTAAGTAGTAAAGTTTTGGACTATATGATACCATCATGTTTTTATAAAATGGATTGTTTGCCGTATTCACCAAACGGTAAAATTGATATTAAGTCTCTGCCAATTCCATCTATAAAAATAGAAACAGATGCTTTGATAATCTTACCCAAAAATCAAATTCAACGAGACCTATTGGCTATTTGGCAAAAAGTATTAGATACCCAGAGTATAGGCATACAAGATAATTTTTTTGATATAGGTGGTAACTCAATATCAATTCTTAAGTTATTTAACGAAATTCAAGAAAAAATACTGCAAAGATATTAAAATGACAGATCTTTTTTCTTTATCCTTCAATAGAAGCTTTAAGTCATAAGATTGAGTGTTACAAAATCCAAAAAACCTCAATAAAAATAATAATAAGATTGAGAGTTTTTTTAGATCAATTACAAAAAGGAGAGATTGATATAGATTATGCCCTTGAAATTTTTGAAAAAATATAATTTAACAATATAAAATGGAGGAGTTTTAAAATGGATGGAATTAAAAATATTATTTTACAGAAAGTTGTTTCTAACGAATTATCTAAGGAGGTGGCATGTGAATTATTAGTAGAAATTAAAAATAATGAAAAAAGAAAAAAATACGAAAAAGAAATATAGATGAATTTGCTATAATTGGAATGGCTTGTAGAATGCCTGATGCAAACTCTCCTGAAAAATTTTGGAATCTAATTAAAGAAGGCAAAGATTTAATAAGAGATTTTCCTAAAAATAGAAAAAGGATGTAATTAATTATTTAAGATATCCAAATGAAATATTGGAGAATACAAACACATTTCAAGGAGCATTTTTGAATAATATTGACTTATTTGATAATGAATTCTTTAATATATCTCCGGCTGAAGCACGTGTAATGGATCCAATAAAGAATTTTTCTTGAGGTAGCATGGGAATCACTGAAATAGCCGGATATACCAAAAGAAGTTTGGATAACTCTAAAATGGGAATTTATATAGGACATTCTACATCTCAATATGAAAGGCTGCTAAGTGGTGATGAGCCTTCTGCAGTACCAGGAAATTTGCCTTCTATAATTGCAAGTAGAATATCTTATTTGCTAAATCTTAAAGGCCCAACTATGCTTATAGATACAACTTGTTCTTCTTCATTGGTTGCTATTCATACAGCATGTGAGGCAATAAAATCAGGTGACTGTGATGCTGCAATTGTTGGGGGTATACATATTATACTTTTTCCCTGTTTGTACTGGTGTTGCAGAACAATCAGTAGGGATATTGTCCCCTAATGGGAGAACAAAAGCTTTTGATGAATCCGCTGATGGGACAGGAATTGGTGAAGGGGCTGTGAGCATGATTATCAAGCCACTTGATCAAGCATTTAAGGATAAGGATAATATATATGCAATAATCAAAGGCAGTGCAGTAAATAGTGATGGTCGGTCAAATGGGATTACAGCACCTAACTCAGAAGCACAGTTCGAGGTTTTTT
>CAVYEU010000005.1:0-16088 GCA_963767415.1 uncultured Eubacteriales bacterium | reverse complement strand
CTAATCCAATCGTTATAGAAAATAATAATATAAATAACAATTTTTATAGGTTTAATAAATCACGTATACATCAAAATCTATATAGTAAAGACACACAAAAAATAGCTATAATATCTATCTCCTGTAAATTTCCAGGTGCAAATAATCCAGAAGAATTTTGGAACAATCTTGCGATTGGCAAAAATTTGATAACCGAAATACCTAAAGACAGATGGGATATTCAGGAATATTTTAGTACTGATAAAAAAGCAAGGAATAAGAGCTACTCAAAATGGGGTGGATTTATAGATAACCCATATTTATTCGATGCAAAATTTTTTGGAATTTCAGATGAAGATGCTATTATTATGGACCCACAGCAACGAATTTTACTAGAACTTACAGAAGATCTTTTACAAATAGCAGGTTATGACAAAGATAGTATAAAAAATACTAGAACTTCAGTATTTATAGGTGGCGCAGAGAGTGATTATGCAAAGCGAAATATAGAAAGTATTCCTGAAAATCTTATGAAACATATGATTATAAATACAATTCAAAATATGATGGCAGCAAGAATCTCAGATTTTTATAACCTAAATGGTGTTTCCGAAACTATAGATACTGCATGTTCATCTTCACTTGTTGCAATACATCATGCTTGCCAAAGCATTCGTAATGGTGAATGCGAGATGGCAATAACAGGGGGCATAGAACTTTTGCTCAGTCCCTACAATCATATTGGGTTTAGCAAAGCAGAAGTACTATCTGAGGATGGTACCTGTCACGTATTTGATGAAAAAGCAAACGGAATTGTTCTTGGAGAAGGTGCAGGACTCATTCTGCTAAAAGACTATGAGAACGCTATAAAAGATGGTGATCAAATACTTGGTGTCATTCTCGGATCAGCAGTAAATAATGACGGACACACAATGGGTTTAACAGTACCTAGTCTTGATGGACAAAAAGAAGTAATAAGACAAGCCCTTAAAAACAGCAATATATCGCCAGATAGCATAACATACTTAGAGGCTCATGGGACAGGTACATTACTAGGAGATCCAATAGAGATACAGGCAGCAACGAGAGTATATGGCGAGTTTACAAATGATAAACAATACTGTGCAGTTGCATCTGTAAAATCAAACTTTGGCCACTTATTAAGAGCGGCAGGGGCTGCAAGTATCATTAAAGTAGTACTTGCACTGAAAAATAAAGTAATTCCTGCAACACTAAATTGTAATAGACCTCATCCAAGGTTTAAGTTTGAAGAGTCTCCATTTTATGTAGTTAATAATACCAAGGAGTGGATACCAAGAAGTGGAATAAGAAGAGCTGCAATATCATCATTTGGATTTGGTGGGACAAACTGTCATATGATATTGGAAGAGGCATCAGAAAATTTGCATAAGCTGTAGGAGGAGATTTGATATGGCTAAATTTGAACACAGTTTTTATAAATTGGGCGAAACTATATAGGAACACAAGGTGAGAACACTAAAAATAATATATTAACTCAAACATATTATTATAATGAGCCATACTTAAGAGACCACTTAGTATTTGAGGATCAGGTACTGCTTGGCGTTACTCATTGTAGTTTGGCTATTGAGGCTGCAAAATCAATGACCTCTAAAAAAGTATTAACAGGAATTCATAAGGTTGAGTTTAAAGATCCTGCTATAATGTATCCGAATGAAAATGTAGAAATTATAGTAAACATTAAAAATGATGGAGAAAAATTTACTTTTAATAATACATTTAAAAAGTCTTCTCAAGTAGAATATATTGAAACTGCTTCTGGAGAATATAAATTTGATCGTTTAGAAGCACCTAAAACTATAGATATATGGAATCTTATAAATAACTATGAAGAAAAATATTCATGTGAGGACATATATGAAAAAATAAAAAGCACATCTATTATACATGGGCAGTCTTTAAGAACTGTTAAAAATATATATACTAAAGCTGATGAAACCTTAGCAGAGCTTAAGCTAACTGATGAGATCATTGCTAACAGTATAAACTATCAAATCCATCCTGCTTTACTTGACGGTGCCATTGTAAGCAGTTTAGCTGAAATTAAGAACGATGTCAAAGATCCATTCGTACCGTTTATGATAAAGGAAGTATCATTATTTTCAAATACATTACCTAATAATTGCTATTGCTACTCAAAACCAGTAATAATTAATTCTGAAATATTAGTTGTAAACATTGACATCTGTGATAACGATGGGAAAGTACTGGTTGCATTAAGAGAATTTACTTGTAAACGCATAAGATCAAAGGAATTATTTAGAAAGATTAATAAAAATGATTCTTATTCAAACACAAATGAAGTAGTACTTCGGGAAATTGAAGCTAATCAAGGTTTCAATGATTCTTTAGCAGTACCTGAGTCTCACCAAATTTTAGATAATTCCGAAACAGCACTTGAAAGTAAAATAGAAAGTTATTTGACTAAAAAAGTATTATCTTTAATAAAAGGAAATGTAAAAACAGTAGATAAATCCAAGAACTTCATGGATATGGGAATTGAATCTACCTCTTTAATAAAGATGGCAAAGCAGCTTGAGAAAGAATTGGGTATCGAGCTTTATCCAACTCTTTTTTTTGAATATCAGAATATACATAACCTTGCAGTCTATTTTGCAAAAGAGCATAGTATAACGTTAAAAAAAATTTTTAACGTTGATTCTAAAAATCATAAAGACGTTAAAAATCCTCCAACAGAAGACCAACATCCATACAATAAAACTATAGCAAAAACTTTTGAATCAATGAATCAGAACATATTAGACGATATTGCAGTCATAGGAATGGCAGGGATTTTCGCAGATTCTCCAAATTTAAATGAGTTTTGGAAGAACTTATTAGATAAAAAAGATCTTATAAAAGAAATACCAGTAGATCACTTTGACTACAAAACTTGGTTTGATATTGACTCAAATGCATCTGATAAAATGTACTGCAAATGGGGTAGTTTTATTGATGATGTAGATAAATTTGATGCAACCTTTTTTAATATCTCACCAAGAGAAGCCGAAATGATGGATCCCCAGCTTAGATTGCTTTTACAAACAATGTATACTACATCTGAAGATGCAGGATATGGTAGAAGAATAAAAGGAACAAAAACAGGTGTATATGTCGGAGCGTGTTTCCATGATTATCAATTGAATATACTAAATGCTGATCCTCATTCAGGTACAGGGAACGCTGCTACAATGCTTGCAAATAGACCGTCATTTTATTTTGATCTGACAGGTCCTAGTTTGTCGGTAGATACAGCATGCTCATCATCACTTGTTGCATTGCATATTGCGTGTAAAGCACTAAAAGCAAATGAATGTGATATGGCATTCGTTGCAGGAGTAAACCTACTTCTACATTCTTGGCATTATAGATATTTTTGCAGTATTGGAGCATTATCTCATTCTGGTAGATGTCACACCTTTGATAAAGATGCTGATGGATATGTGCCTGGTGAAGGAATTGCATCAATTTTAATAAAACCTTTAAAAAAGGCTATTTCAGACGGTGATAGAATTTACGGAATAATTAGAGGATCAGCCGTAAACCACGGAGGGTATACTCCATCTATCACTGCACCAAGTGTTAATTTAGAAGCCAAAGTAATTTTGGATGCATGGAAGGATGCGGAAGTTGATCCAGAAACTATAAGTTATATCGAAGCACATGGAACAGGTACAAAACTAGGGGATCCTATTGAGATCAATGGGCTTAAATCAGCTTTCAAGAAACATACCTCAAAAACAAACTTTTGTGCAATTGGTTCAGCTAAAGCGCATATTGGTCATACAGAAGGAGCAGCAGGGATTGCAGGAGTTATAAAGGTGTTGCTATCAATGAAGTATAGAAAGATCCCATCAATGCCTAAGTTCAATGAAATTAATCCTTATATAAAATTAGATGAATCTCCGCTATATATAAACAATAATACAACTGAATGGATCGTTCCTGATGGTGTTCCAAGAAGAGCAGGAATAAGCTCATTTGGATTTGGTGGAGCTTATGCACATCTTGTTTTGGAAGAGAACATTGACAAAGAACAGAGAATAGATGACCAAGAACAGGAATTATACATTATTGTATTATCTGCCAAAAACAAGGAGAGACTTGAAGCACATGTACGAAATATGCTTGACCTTTTAAATGAAAATTTGGATTTATCTTTGGATTTATATATTGAAGAAATAGCATATACTCTTCAACTAGGAAGAGAGCCTATGGATGAAAGGCTAGCTATAATATCCTCAAATATAGAAACGTTAAAACAGCAATTAGTGAATTATTGTGAAGGGAAGAGCGATACAGAAAATATATATACAGGAAATATAAAATCAAGCATATCAGGCTTAGATACGTTAATTGATGGAGCCGAAGGCGAAGACTTTATAAAAACACTTGTAGAGCATAGAAGACTTATAAACATTGCTAAGCTTTGGGTATCCGGGGTAGAAATTAGTTGGAATAGATTATATAAAATTATTCCAAAAATGATATCACTCCCTACATATCCTTTTGAAAAGGAACGATATTGGATACCTGAACTTAAAAATATTGATAACAATAGTTCTTATAAATTAGTTACACTTCACCCATTAATAGATTCTAATGAATCAACATTAAAAGAACAATGCTTTAAGAAAATATTATCGGAAAAAGATTTTTGTATAAATGACCATATTGTTGACAATAAAAAGGTATTACCCGGAGTTGCATATCTTGAGATGGCTTTATCAGCAGGAGAAATTGCGAATAAAGAAGAAAAAGTGGTTAAAATACGCAATATAATTTGGTTGAAACCTATTATTATGGAAAATAATCCGATTGAAATGTTAATAAAGCTATATCCAATAGATAACTCTGTAAGATATGAGATAATTAGTTTAAACAATGAAATTAGTCCCGTATTAAATTCACAGGGAGAAATAATATATGGAACTGATCATGAATCTAAGGATGAATTTATTAACATTGAAGATATAAAGAATAGATGCAACAGTAAGCTAACAGGTGATGAATGTTATAAACCATTTGAAAGGATAAAATATCAGTATGGAAATTCTTTCAAATCCATTAAAACTATTTTTAGTGGTTATGATGAAGCAATTTCACTTTTAGAATTACCAACAGATTTAGGGAAAAGTTTTTCTGACTTTTCTTTACATCCATCATTGATGGATGGCGCTTTGCAAACCATGACAGGAATTACTAACAGTATGGTTTTGGATAAAACTTATGTACCATTTTCTTTAAAAGAAATTGAAATACTAAAGCCCTTAACACAAAAATGCTACGCTTATGTAAGCTTAGATGAACAATCCACTAATGAAGGTGAAAAAATCTTCAATATAAAGATAGCTGACGAAAAAGGAAATGTTTTAATAAAATTGAAAGAACTTTCTGTTAGGGCATTTGGGAACTATGATGAATCAAAAAACAATAGAATAAATTTATTGGAGACTGAAACGGGATTAGATATATTCGATAAAGCTATTAATATGCAAGGGAATCAATTCATGGTACTTGAAGGAGACACAAGAACTATAAGAAACTTAATTATAAATAAAATTGATAAAAAAGATGAAGATATTGAGTTCCTACACTTAAATAAAAAAGATGATTTATTCAATAAAGTTCAGAAAGATTTAATTAGTATGATATCTAATATTTTAAAAATAAGAAAAGATACCATTGGTTTAAAATCAGATACGGGCAATTTGGGCTTTGATTCAATTACATATACACAACTTAGAAATGAACTTAATGAAAAATACAAGATAGAGATTAATACATCAATATTTTTTGAATATTCTTCTATTAACTTACTTATAAAATACTTGGTTGATAATCATATAAATGATTTGATTAAATATTATATGTATAATTTAAAAAGTACTAAAAAATCAGAAAATACTCAAACATTAGCAAATGACACCTTAATATCAAAGGAAAGGTTTTTTAAACCACATGATAAAATACAAAATTATAAAGAAGTTACTTATGTAAATGAACCAATAGCAATAATAGGCATGGCAGGTATAATGCCGCAGTCTCCTGACTTAGATATCTTCTGGCAAAACCTTATAAATGGTGTAGATATGATAACCCAGATACCTAAAGATCGCTGGAATTGGGAAGATTATAAGGATCAAACTAATATTAAATATGGTGGGTTTATGCCTGAAGTTGATAAGTTTGATCCATTATTTTTTGGGATATCACCGAAAGAAGCAGAACATATGGATCCACAACAAAGAATATTTTTAGAAGTAGTTTGGAAAACGATAGAGGATGCAGGGTATAAGGCATCGAATCTAGCGGGAACAAAAACCGGATTATTTGTTGGTATAGCAACAACTGATTACTCGGAATTATTATACAAAAATGGTGTAGAAGTAGCTGCTCAAACATCAACAGGCATAGCTCACTGCATACTTACAAACCGTATATCATATATGCTTGATATACATGGACCTAGTGAACCAATAGACACTGCATGTTCAAGCTCATTGGTTTCGATTTATCGTGCTGTTGAACAAATCCACTTAGGTAATTGCGATATGGCAATAGCAGGTGGAATAAATGTGATGTTAACTCCTACATTATTTATATCATTCAATAAATCTGGTATGCTCGCAGAAGATGGGCACTGCAAAACATTTGATAAAAGTGCAAATGGTTATGTCCGGGCTGAAGGTGTAGGAGCAATATTACTTAAGCCTCTTAGTAAAGCATTGGTAGATAATGATCATATATATGCACTTATTAGAGGGGCAGCTATAAACCATGGGGGTCATACAAACTCACTAACTGCACCAAATCCCAATGCACAAGCAGAGATAATTGTAAATGCGTGGAAAGGTATTAAAGGATCGCCTTCCTATATAGAAGCACATGGAACAGGAACAAGATTAGGAGATCCTATTGAGATAAATGGGATTAAGAAAGCCTTTGCCGAAATAGGCATGCCTAAAAAATGCGTAATTGGTGCTGTCAAAAGCAATACAGGGCATCTTGAACCAGCTGCAGGAATGGCAGGAATACTAAAGGTATTACTTGCAATGAAATACAAAAAAATACCTGGTAATTTACATTTTAAAGAGCTTAACCCTTATATAGATTTAACTGGGACTCCATTTAGTATTGTAGATAAAACAGTAGATTGGGAATCTGAAGGATTAAGGCTTGCAGGAGTAAGCTCATTTGGATTTGGTGGAGTAAATGCACATGTAGTACTTGAAGAATACGTAAATAGAGAACAGAGGACAGAAGCTAGGGAACAGAAGGCAGAGCTTTTTATTCTTTCAGCTAAGAATAAAGACCGGCTAAAAGAATATGCAAAAAATATAATTGAATTTTTAAACCAAAATCCTGAAATACAACTTATAGATATTGCATATACACTGCAAGTTGGAAGAGAATCTATGAATGAGAGATTAGCTAGTATAGCTTCTGATATTGATACATTAAAATCTACCCTATCAAGCTATTATAAAGACAAAAGCGATATTGACAATCTCTATGTTGGAAATACTAGAACATACAAATCTAGATTTCTTACAATAATAAGTGGAAGTGATGGAGAAGAGTTTTTGAAGAACTTGCTACAACATAGACAACTTATTAACATTGCTGAATTATGGATACTTGGAGTAGAAATGCCTTGGGAGATATTGTACGAAGGATATACACCAAATCGTATATCTTTACCTACATATCCATTTGCAAATGAAAGATACTGGTTTCCAAATTTTGATAATATTTGCAAGAATACTAAAGAACTTATACATAAACTCCATCCTTTAATTGACTCAAACGAATCTACATTGGAAGAACAGTGTTTTAAAAAAACATTTACAGGAGAAGAATTCTATTTAAAAGACCATATAGTAGGGCAGAATAAAGTATTACCTGGTTCTGCGTACCTTGAGATTGCTAGGGCTTCAGGTAGCTTTGCATGTAAAAATCAAAAGGTAGTAGGGATAAAAAATATTGTTTGGTTAAAACCGCTTATAGTTAGTGATATAGGAAAGGATATTTATATTAGTCTCTATCCAAATTCTAATTCTATTGCATTTGAGGTTTATTCTGAAGAACAAAAAGAAAAAACTATATATTCGGAAGGGAATTTGGTAGTGTCTTCTTGTAGCTCGCAAAGTAATCTTGATAATACTCTTGAAAAAATTAATTTTGAGGCTATTAAATCAAGATGTACAGATACGCTAACCGACTCTCAATGCTATCAGATGTTTGCTGAAGTAGAATTAAACTATGGTCCAATGTTTAGAACGATACAGGAAATTTTTATAGGTACCAATGAAAGCTTATCGGTACTTGAAGTATCAGATACAGGAAATTGCTTCATACTTCATCCATCAATCTTAGACGGTGCTTTTCAAACAGTTTTAGGACTAATGAAAAATAATTTTGGTACATACATTCCATTTGCAATTGATCAGATTGAAATACTAAAACCAATAACTACAAAATGCTACGTTCATGCAAAGCTTGTAGAACATACTAAATTCGATATAGTTATAGCAGATACAGACGAAAATATGCTGGTTAAAATAAAAGGATTTGAAGTAAGATTATTAATTCAAAAGACTAAAGAAGATAACTTATTATGCTTAAGTAATATATGGGAAAAAGAAGATCCTTTAAAAGAAGATGAAGATATTGCTGATATTGTAATTTTTGATTCAGAAGATAGTATGTATAAAGATTTAGGAGATACATATAAGTGCCAAGCTACAAAAATCTCAGAAAACGAACTTCCTATTTATTCTGTATTCGCTAAAGTTCAAGAGTTGTTGGCTAAAAAGTTAGACAATAAAACAAAATTAATTTTTATATCAAGGCATGGTAAACCAGAAGAACTAGCAATATCAGGTTTTTTCAAAACATTACAGAAAGAAAACCCTAAATTTAGGTGCAAAGTTATAGAAAGCAAAGATAATAGAGAAATCGTAAATGAAATCGCTGCCCATGGAGAAGAAGTTCGTTATATCGATGGAATAAGATATGTAAAAAAATTGAAAGAAATATCTTTTTATAAAGAAGAAAATATAAATATAGAGATAAAAAACAGTGGCGTTTATTTGATTACAGGAGGTGTGGGAGGACTTGGTTTAATATTTGCGAGATACTTTGTATCAGAGAATAAAAAACAGTGGGCTAAGAACAGGACCGCAAAAAAACAAACAATAATACTTACAGGTAGATCCGATTTAGATGAGATAAGGGAATCTAAGATAAAGGAGTTGGAAGATGCAGATTCTGATATAATCTATTTTAAGGTGGATATCTCCAATAAATCAGAGGTTGAGGCAATTGTTGCAATGATAAAAGAGAAGTATGGGTCAGTAAATGGTGTAATACATAGTGCAGGAATAATTCGTGATGCATTTATAATAAAGAAGACAAAAGATCAGATTGAAGAAGTAATAAAATCTAAAATATATGGAACAAAATACTTGTATGATTCATTAAAAAATCATCTGCCTGATTTTTTTGTCTGTTTCTCCTCAATAGCTGGAGTATTGGGAAATATAGGGCAGTGTGATTATGCTTATGCAAATAGCTATATGGATAATTTTGCAGAGCAAAACAAAGGAATAACAGCAATAAACTGGCCATTTTGGAAGGACGGAGGTATGAAGGTAGATAGGGAAACTGAAAAAATGTTTGAAAATACAACAGGAATACTTCCTCTGGGTAAAGATAACGGAATTAAAGCATTTAACATAGCAATAAAAAAATCGCATCCTCAGCTCATGGTATTAGAAGGTGATACAAATAAAATACGAAAAAGTATCGAAACAGTTAAACAAGATGCTGATGAGAAAAGAATCGTTCAACCAACTAATCATAGTGATTTGTTAGAAAAATTACAAATTAGCTTATTAAAAGAAGTGTCTAAGATTTTAAAAATTAATGACGTAGATATTGATATAGAGTCAGATATGTCAGACTTTGGATTTGATTCAATAACATTGACACAATTTAGTAATAAAATTAATGATATATATAATATAAGCATCAATCCTTCTATATTTTATGAATACCAAACTTTGCAATCATTCTTTAACTATCTCATTGAATCCTATAACAATAAATTATGTCAGTTTTATGATACACCTATAAATACTACAACTAATCAATCTGAAATAGAAGATGAAGATTCTTTTCAGCCAATTAAAAGAAAAAATAGATTTATAAAGGGAAACCTCCAGCACTTAATTTCTACAAAGTCTGAAATAGATAATGAACCTATTGCAATAATTGGAATGGCAGGTATCATGCCACAATCACCTGACTTAGAGACATTTTGGCAAAACTTAATAAATGGTGTTGATATGATAAGTGAAATTCCAAAAGATCGGTGGAATTGGGAAGATTATGTTGATCAGGCAAAGATTAAATATGGTGGTTTTATGCCTGAAGTAGATAAATTTGATCCATTGTATTTTGGAATATCCCCTCGAGAAGCAGAACTTATGGATCCGCAACAAAGAATTCTACTTGAAGTTGTATGGAAAACAATAGAGGATGCAGGATATAAAGCATCAACCTTGGCTGGAACTAGAACGGGATTATTTATAGGAGTTGGATCATCTGATTATTATGAATTATTAATAAGATCGGGAATTGAAACTGAAGCACACACAGCAACTGGCATTGCACATTCAATACTTACAAATCGGATATCTTTTTTACTTGATATACATGGCCCTAGTGAACCTATAGATACAGCATGTTCAAGTTCTCTCGTTGCAATTCATCACGCAGTTAGATCGATACTTAATGACGAATGTGATATGGCTATAGCTGGTGGTATAAACATTATATTAACTCCAACGTTACACATATCATTCAGTAAAGCAGGAATGCTTGCTGAAGATGGACATTGTAAAACATTTGATAAAAACGCAAATGGATATGTACGAGGTGAAGGTGCAGGCACAATACTACTTAAACCTTTGAGTAAAGCATTGTCAGATAATGATTATATATACGCCCTTATTAAAGGAACGGCAGAAAACCATGGAGGCCATTCAAATTCTTTAACTGCACCGAATCCTAACGCACAAGCTGAATTGATAGTGAATGCATGGAAAAATGCAGGTGGCTTACCATCATACATCGAGGCACATGGAACAGGAACAAGTTTAGGTGATCCAATTGAGATAAATGGTCTTAAGAAAGCATTTTCTGAACTGGGCATGCCAGAAAAGTGTTTTATTGGTTCAGTAAAAACGAATATAGGGCATCTTGAAACAGCTGCAGGGATAGCCGGAATAATAAAGGTGTTACTTGCAATGAAATACAAAAAAATACCTGGCAATTTACACTTCAAAGAGCTTAACCCTTATATAGAATTAATGGGAACCACATTTAGTATAGTAGATAAAACAATAGAATGGAAATGTGAAGGTGTTAGACGTGCAGGAGTTAGCTCATTTGGATTTGGTGGAGTAAATGCTCATGTGGTTTTAGAGGAATATGAGAATACACAGCAAACATATGTAGTTAATGAGCAGAGTTTACATATTGTTTTGTTGTCTGCAAGAAATAAGAATAGCTTAATAGAATACGCAGAGAATATGATTGCATTTTTAGCGAAAAATAAGGAAATCTCTATTTTAGATATTGCCTATACACTTCAAGTCAGAAGAGAAGCTTTTGATGAGCGGTTAGCTATTATAACTTCTAATATTGATACATTAAAATCTATTTTATTAAGTTTTTGCCAAGGGAAAGCTAACATAGACAATTTCTATGTTGGGAATATTAAGACATACAGATCAAGATTCCTCACAATAGCTAGTGGAGCTGATGGAAAAGAGTTTTTAAAAAACTTAATGCAACATAAACAACTAGCTAATATTGCTGAGTTGTGGGTACTTGGAGTAGAACTCCCTTGGGATATGTTGTATGAGAAGTATGATCCAGCTCGTATATCATTACCTACATATCCATTTGCCAAGGAAAGATATTGGATATCAAATTCAGATAAGATTTTTAGAAATAATAAAGAATTTATACATAAATTACATTCTCTAATTGATTCAAATGAATCTACATTGGAAGAACAATGCTTTAAAAAAACATTTACAGGAGAAGAATTTTATTTAAAAGACCATGTAGTAGAGCAGAATAAGGTGTTGCCTGCTGCTGCGTACCTTGAGATTGCCAATGTTTCAGGTAAATTTGCTTGTAAAAATCAAAAAGTAGTAGCAATAAAAAATGTCTTTTGGCTAAAGCCAATTATAGTTAACGATAAAGGAAAAGATATATATATTAGTCTTTACCCAAATTTGAGCTCTATTGCATATGAGGTTTATTCTAAGGAAAGAGAAGAAAGAATAGTACATTCTCAAGGAGATTTAGTATTGTCTACATATGACTCGCAAAATAAACTTGAAAGAGCTTCTGAAAAAATTAACTTTGTAGATATTAAATCACGATGCATAGATAAGATATCAGAATCCCAATGTTATCAAATGTTTGCAAGTGTAAGTTTAAACTATGGTCCAATGTTTAGGACAATAAAGGAATTACTTGTAGGTACCAATGAAAGCTTTGCAATACTCGAGGTATCAGACACCCTTGGCGAATTTATGCTTCATCCATCAATTATAGATGGTGCTTTTCAATCAGTTCTAGGATTAATGAAAAATAATAATGGTACATATCTTCCATTTGCAGTTGATGAGATAGAAATACTAAAACCAACTAATACAAAATGTTATGTATATGCAAAACTTGCTAAGGATACTAAATTCGATATAGTTATAGCAGATATAGAGGAAAATGTACTGGTTAAAATAAAAGGATTTGAAGTGAGATTATTAACTAAACAGGCTATAGTATCTGATGTGGTATACTTAAACAATGTATGGGAAAAAGAAGATCTACTGATAAAAGATGAAGATATTGCTAAAGAATCTAGTTTCTTCTCCTATAACAACGAAAGCAGTAATATTTTTACAAACGATAAAACAAATGAATTTGCATTAAAAACAGAAAATTTTATAAAAAATATACTTTCTATACAAACGAAAATATCAATTGGAAATATAAAATCAAGCGAGAAATTGGAAAATTATGGTATAGACTCGATTATGATAATGGATTTAACAAATACACTGGAAAAACAATTTGGTAAATTATCAAAAACATTATTCTTTGAATATCAAACTATAGAAGAATTAACACAATATTTTATACAGAATCATAAAGAGAGATTATTCGAAATAATTGGTATTAATGAAACAAAAAATAATAGCCTAAATAAAATAAATTCTGTACCTAGCTTAATACCTAGAGATCATCAAAGATTTTTAACAGCTCCACTTATTAATAGTAATAAACAAATAATACCAAATCAAGATATAGCTATTATAGGAATAAGCGGACTATATCCTATGGCAAATAACTTGACTAAATTTTGGGAAAATTTAAAAAATAGTAAAGATTGCATTTCTGAAATACCAAGAGAAAGGTGGGACAATAGCCAGTACTTTGACGAAAAAAAGAATACATCCGGTAAAACGTACAGTAAATGGGGTGGGTTTATAAGCGATGTTGATAAATTTGATGCATTATTCTTCAATATATCTCCCCGTGAAGCTGAAATCATGGACCCGCAAGAGAGGCTATTTCTAGAAACGGTATGGCATACTATTGAAGATGCAGGTTTAGTAAGAAAAGATCTAGACAAATATAAAGTTGGTGTATTTGTAGGAGTAATGTATGGGCAATATCAATTATTTGGCACCCAAGAATATCAGATTGAAGATTCTTGTATCCCAGTTTCTTCTTACGCATCAATCGCAAATAGAGTATCATATTTCTTCAATCTTCATGGCCCGAGTCTTGCTTTAGATACCATGTGTTCTTCATCACTTACAGCAATTCATTTAGCCTGTGAAAGCATTAAGAGACAAGAAAGTACTTTAGCTATTGCTGGCGGTGTAAATATATCTATACATCCACATAAATATTTAATGCTCAGTCAGGGAGGATTTACCTCAAGTGATGGGAGATGTAGAAGCTTTGGAGAAGGTGGAGATGGGTACGTGCCTGGAGAAGGCGTAGGTGCAGTACTTCTAAAACCATTAAATAAAGCTATAGAAGATAGAGATCATATTTACGCAATAATAAGAGGTTCTTCTGTAAATCATGGTGGTAAAACTAATGGGTATACTGTACCGAACCCAAATGCTCAGTATGAAGTAATATTAGATACATTAAAGAGAACAGGAATTGATCCAAAAACTATAAATTATATTGAAGCTCACGGAACAGGAACAAGCTTAGGAGATCCAATCGAAATTACCGGACTTTCTAAAGCATTTGGTGAGTTTACAAGTGAAAAACAATTTTGTTCTATAGGGTCTCTAAAATCAAATATTGGACATTTAGAATCTGCAGCAGGAATAGCAGGCATAACTAAAGTTTTACTACAATTGAAGCACAAAATACTCGTGCCATCTATTCATTCAGATAATCTTAATCCAAATATAGATTTTGAGAATACACCTTTTTATGTACAACATGAATTAGCAGATTGGAATGAATCAATAATAAATGGAGACCATCTACCAAGACGTGCAGGTATAAGTTCGTTTGGAGCTGGTGGGGCAAACGCTCATGTAATACTTGAGGAATACGTTAATAGAGAACAGAGAACAGAAATCAGAGAACAGAAACCACAAATATTTATTCTTTCAGCTAAAAATGAAGAAAGGTTAAAAGAATATGCAAAAGATATGGTTGCATTTCTAAATCAAAATCTAGAAATAGACATTTCACATATTGCATATACACTGCAGGTTGGAAGAGAAGCATTTGATGAACGAATAGCTATTATAGCTTCTGATATTAATACATTAGAATCTACTTTATCAAGCTATTGTAAGGATAAAAGCAATATTTATAATCTCTATACTGGAAATATTAAGACATACAAATCGAGATTCATTACATTAATTAACGGAAATGATGGAATAGAGTTTTTAAAGAACTTAATACAACATGAACAACTTGTCAATATTGCTGAGTTGTGGGTACTCGGAGTAGAAATTCCTTGGGAGATGCTATACGGAGAATATACACTAGATCGTATACCGTTACCTACATATCCATTTGCAAAGGAAAGATATTGGATATCAAATTCAGATAAAATTTCTAGAAATAATAAAGAATTTATAAATAAATTACATCCGCTAATTGATTCAAACGAATCCACATTAGAAGAACAATGCTTTAAAAAGACATTTACAGGGGAAGAATTTTATCTAAAAGATCATATAGTAGAACAAAACAAAGTATTACCTGGTGCTGCCTACCTTGAAATTGCTTACGCTTCAGGTAACTTTGCTTGTAAACATCAAAAGATAATAGGAATAAAAAATGTAGTTTGGTTAAAACCAATTATAGTTAATGATGATAGAAAAGACATATATATCAGTCTGTATCCGAACGCTGATTCTATCGAGTATGAAGCTTACTCTCAAGAACAAGAAGAAAGAACGATATATTCTCAAGGGAATTTAATAGTATCCACCTTTGATTCACAAAACAAATTTGAAACACCTACTGAAAAAATTAATATTGAAGCCATTAAGTCAAGATGCAAAGATAGGCTTACAGAATCTCAATGTTATCAAATGTTCGCTGAGATGGGACTAAACTATGGTCCAATGTTTAGGACAATAAAGGAATTATTGGCAGGTACCAACGAAAGCTTCGCAGTACTTGAGGTATCAGATAATTTTGATAATTTTATGCTTCATCCATCAATTATAGATGGTGCTTTTCAATCAGTCCTAGGATTAATAAAAAATAATAACGATATATACCTTCCATTTTCAATTGAGCAGGTAGAGATATTTAAACCAACAGGGACAAAATGTTATGTATATACAAAGCATATAGAACATACTAAATTTGATATAATTATAGCAGATACAGACGAGAGTGTGCTAGTAAAAATAAAGGGATTTGAAGTAAGATCATTACCAAAGCAGGCTAAAGTACCTGATGTAGTATACTTAAGTAATGTC
>CAVYEU010000004.1:0-17334 GCA_963767415.1 uncultured Eubacteriales bacterium | reverse complement strand
TCCTTGCTCCTGTAGAAACTTGAGTACAATACACCATTTTTGTAAAATAATATTCTAGAAATCCGAAAGTGACTCAGTTATATTCTTTATTCCACGCAAAGCTTCTTCTAAGTTATTAGAAGCAATTTTAGAATTTCTCGCTATATTGTCCATTTCTTCATTTATTCCGTTTATCTTGAGCAGTTTCACTTACATCAGAAGTTATTTCTTTTATTGTTGTAGTTTCTGTTAAAACTGATTCTGTGATAACATCTGTTATTTTGTTTATTTCTGCAATAACTTCTTGATCATTACATTCTCATAACATTCACTACTTCATTAATATTGCCCTGCATGACCTGAATTTGCGAACTCACTTCATCTGTTGCTGTTGATGTTTGTTTGGAAAGATCCTTAACTTCACCAGCTACAACTGCAAACCCTTTCCCAGCATCTCCTGCTCCAACTGCCTCTATTGCTGCGTTTAAGGCTAACATATTCGTTTGATTAGCGATATTATGTATGACACTTACGATTTTACCAATCTGTACCGATGAAATATTTAATTTATCTACTATTAAGTTTGTCTCATTTGATCTTTGTTCAGCATTCTTTGTTATTTTTCTTGAGCTGTTACAATTATCACTAACTTTTTCTAAGGAAAAATTGATGTTTTTCATAATAGAGACAATGTTATTTATTGATTGCAATAATGAATTTGTAGAGATAAACATATTATCTGTATTTAATGCAATTTGTTTCGCAATTGTAGCTACACTTTGTATTTCTGTTGATGATTTAGCAGCATTCTTTATAATATTATTGATTACATCGCTTAGTTTTTCATATGTTTTCAATCTTTCTTCACTAAGGTTTTTAAATTTATCTGCCATATCTTTAAATTCTTTGTTTTTACTTTCAAGTTCGGCATTCTTATTCTGAAGTATTTTCTTATCATTTAATGCTTCTTGTTTATTATAAAATATACAATTATCTATAGTATTGATATTATTATGCACCATTTTAATCATTTCTTTGCACGAATGATATCCGCAAGCACTACAATTTAGAGATTTATCTTTTTCAGTTTTTTTGTGCATTTTTATAAATATTTCATTATATTCTTCGATACTCAGTTCTTTCATAGGCTCAACTTTTTGGCGATTATTGTACGATCGCAAAAAATCATTAATATTTAGGTTTTTATCAAAATAATTATAAAGCCAATTTAACTTCTTATTTATTTTATTTTGGCTTTTTTCGTTTAACTTTTGCATTTTTAAGTTGTTCAATAAACTATCGCTTTGATCAATAGGTATATCTTTTGTGGTTGCTGTTCCGATACTACAACCATTATGGCAATTTAATATATCTACGACTAGCGGTAAAGCAACACCATTATCAATATTCTTTTGATATTCATTAAGGTATTTAAATACTACATTTGTTCCTTCGATTTGTCGTATCCATGCATTTTTGACTCTTGACAAAATATTTTCTTTTAAGCCGCCAGGTCTGCAAAACAAGCATCCCAAGCCACAGCCAAAATCTTCAAAATCAGTTTTTGCATAACTTTTTAAATCGATTTTTTCATTATTTAAGTATTCTTTTAATTTTGAGAAGGTAACATTATATTTTATATTATTATTTGTATTTACATCATTAAATTCATGAAGCTTAGAAATACATGGGGAGAGGAAAGCAAGATCATCGGTATTTTTTTCGTATTTTTTAATATAAATAGCGGTGACTATACTTGGACTATGTATTGGACTTAGTTTTTCAATTAAACTGGGTTTGTATTTTTCTATATAATTAACTATAACTGGGCATGGCTGAGCGATCACAGAGGATAAATTGTTTTCTTTTATTACCTTTAGATATGCCCAAGTTGTAATATCAGCTCCTAGAGATACGTCATAAATGATTTTAACTCCTCTGGATTTTAGAAACCCAAAAAGTAGCCTATAATCATCAAAGTTAACACGTACTGCTGGAGCAGCAATTATTGATATACTCTTACCTCTCTCTAAATCCTCAAAAAATTCTTTCGTGCTGTCATAAAAATACCGTGCTTGATGTTCACATACTTCAATACATGTACCACATAGTATGCATTTTTCAAAGTTTATATCTACAAAGTTCTGATCATTTTTGATATAAGCAACATTTGCATCAGCAATAGGACAATTTCGAATACATTTATTGCAACCTACACAATTATCATGGTTAATAGATATAATATTGTCCATATATTTGGTCTCCATTTTTGCTAATTTTAAGATTTATCGGTGTATTTGATAAATAACTTAAGGAACAGATAAAGGAAATTTAGAAAACACGATAATGGTTATTTTGTCTTTCTGAACAACATTAGACAGAAAAACCGTTAATAAATAATAATAGCATAAATTTCAATTTAAATAAAACATTTTTTAGAATATCGTCTGAATAGTTACACTTGCAGCATAAATCACAGTATGATATATTCTCGTATGTAGCACAAAAAGCTTAGTTAATATAAGTTTTTAAAATAAAGGATGGGTATTTTATGAGTATTTTAATTGGAGGCGCATGGCCGTATGCAAATGGCTCTTTACATATTGGACATATTGCAGGATTGATACCTGGGGATGTTTTAGCCAGATACTATAGAATGAAAAATGAAGATGTCCTTTATGTATCTGGCAGTGATTGTCATGGTACGCCTATAGCTATTAGGGCTAGGCAAGAAAACAAACCACCTGAAGAGATAGCAAACTTTTATCATAATGAGTTTAAAGATTGTTTTGAAAAACTTGGATTTACTTATGATTTATACAGTAAAACAAATGAAGAATTTCATCATAAAGAAGTACAAAGAATTTTTTTAAAGCTTCTAGAAAATGGCTATATCTATAAAAAGGAAATTGATCAAGTATATTGTGAAAAATGTAATCAGTTTTTACCTGATAGATACATAGAAGGAATATGTCCAAACTGTGGAAGTAGAGCAAATGGAGATCAATGCGATAATTGTTGCTCAGTTTACAATGCCATCGAACTAAAAGAAAAAGCGTGTAAGATATGTAAAAACAAACCAACTACAAAAAATACAGAACATTTTTATTTTGCCTTATCAAAATTCCAAAATGAGATAAATTCATATGTTGACAGTAAAAAATCAAACTGGCGTGAAAATGCAGTCAATCTAACGCAGCGTTATCTAAATGAAGGTCTTGTTGATAGAGCTGCAACAAGGGATCTAGATTATGGGATCTCTACACCAATTGAGGGATTTGGCAATAAGAAAATATATGTATGGATAGAAGCTGTTCTGGGTTATTTGACAGCAAGCAAAATGTGGGCTTTACGATCAGGTGATGATTGGGAAAAATTTTGGAAGGGTGATGATGTATTAGCTTACTATGTTCATGGGAAAGATAATATACCATTTCATACTGTAATCTTACCTGCTTTATTATTAGGAACTAAAGAAAATTTACATTTACCTGATATAATAATTTCAAGCGAATTTTTAAATCTAGAGGGCAAAAAAATATCAACAAGTAAGGACTGGGCTGTATGGCTCCCCTATTTACTTGAAAAATATAATCCAGATTCAATAAGATATTTCTTGATAACTAACGGTCCAGAAAAAAGAGATGGAGATTTCTCTTGGAGGGAGTTCATAAATAGTCACAATAGCGAACTCTTGGGGTGTTTTGGTAATTTTGTTAATAGAAATATACCATTTATCGAAAAGTACGATAGAACAATCAATAATACTGAAATGGATGAATCTATAAAGAACAGGCTGATTTCTCTTTATGATGAAATTGGAGACAAAATAGAAAAGGGTGAGTTTAAAATAGCTTTAAAAGAAATTTTTGATTTTGCAAGGGAAGCGAACAAGTATTTTGACGACATGAAACCATGGATTCTTATAAAAGAAGATATGGGAAAATGTAAGCCCATTATTTATACATGCTTCCAAATAATTATAAACTTATCAATATTATTAGAGCCATTTATTCCATTTAGTTGTAATAAAATACGTGGGTTTTTAGGTTTATCAAAACCACATTGGGGATTTGTTGAACTAAAAAGTGTTGAATTAGTGGGAATCGTTAGCATTCTATTTGATAGAATTGATAAAAAAGTAATTGATGAAGAAACTAAGGCTTTAGGAACAGTTAAATAATAATGTACTAGGTATTTTTACTAATAGTTGTTAACAGATAATCGAATTATGATATAATAAAAATCAGAAGAATATATTAGCAAAAGCAAAAATTACTAAGTATGTTTAATTATTGTTTTTGCATAGGTTTGGTCTGATGTTGGAGATACCCCGGAAAATATATTATTCAGCTATACTTGCTTAAATATAACCCTAATTTCCATAAGAAAAATTTTGAAAATTAAAATTTACCCCCTAATACGAAAGGAATTATATATTTATGAGAACAATTCAGGAGATATTAAACACAATCTTTTTAAAAAAAACATTAAATTTTGAGACAGTTTTTTTTAATAATGACAGTTTTTTTCTTGGAATTCCAATATCAGATTATTTGAAATTATCAGGAGAAGAAAAAGAACTTTCAGAAGAAAAACACTCTCAAGATAGCAGTGTATATATTTCAACAAGAAATACGTGCAAAACGTATGAGCTTATAGATAAATGTTTTATTGATAGATTGGAAAATGGATCATATCATAAAGCATATTTATCAAGGGATTTAGAATTATTAAAAAAATATAGGAATGATTTAGCTAGACAAATAGACATATTAAAAAATGCATTAAATAATGAATTCCAAAGGAATGGTAGAACATTCTCTCCTTCAGGGATTATTGAATCAGTATCAAATAAAAATGTATGTACTTATATGAATTTTGTTGGAAATAAAGACTTAGACATGATGGATATTAATACTTCAACCACGCAATGTTTATTAAATAAATTCTTAATAGATACAAGTATAACTGTGGGAAATTTGCCTAAAAATGGACTTTTGCCAGTTTTAATTAATAGACAAGATTTAAAAGGAATTACTCAAAACTTTGTAAATTTACTTAAGAATCATTATAACCCTATTAAAGAAAAGAATAATGCAATTATTGAAGAAATAAAGAACGAAATGAAATTAAGTCATCCGCAATGGTGGGATAGTGAAAACGAACAATTTAATGTTCCGATTAATTCTGAGGAAGGCAATAAGGCAAAGACGGAGTTTTTAGAGAGGTTGGCTAGGTGGGCTGATTCGGGGATTGGAATTAATGTAAATGAGGTAGGGGGATTACTTAAGGCCGAATATATTAAGTCACTTGAAGATGTTTTTTCTAATGTTCCACCATTTTTATTATCTAAATTGAGAGACGATGATATTTTTTATCGTATGTCGGGAGAAAACTATCCGAATATAAGTTCAAATAATGAGTTAAAAGATGCTCAGTGCTATCCGGTTCATTATTTACAGTCTATATTTACAGCTATTATGATGAATAATAAAGACAAAATTAAAGAGGATCGTGAAATAATATTTAATAATATATTAATGATTATTTATAAATTGAAACGTAATGCTATCGGATCTATTAACTTCACAAAATTCGATGAGTATTTAATAAAAGAGATAATTACAAACGCAGGCGTAGAATATATTGAAAGAATTAAAAAGATAGCTCGCCCATTATACTATATTCTTAATGATGCAGATCATGTTACACAAGTGGAGTTTGTGGAATTAGCCAAACAAAGGACTGCAGAAGATGGCTTTTTCGCTACAAATAGTGGAAGATTTATTTTACCACTTGGGAAAATCTGCGAAGTTTTAGGTCTTACTGAGTGTTCAAATATTTTGAATTTGATAGAGTTATCGTCGTGGAAAGGTAAAGAAGTTAGAGAACAAGATCTTTGTTTAGAAGGCAATTTTAGTAGACCAATAGAGATGGAAGAAAGTGTAGAATCCTATATAAAGGATATTGATGGGTTTAAAGATGTACTAATGTCAGAAAAGTTTGAAGATAAAGAGAAAGAAGATATTATTAAGTATGTCTCTTCTCTTGAAAATAGCCCAATTAAGAATTTTCTTAATTTAAGATACATTGTAGAATCTTGTAATAAATATAAAAGTGTGTTATTAAGCGAATTTTGTCATAATAGAAATATTTCTATTAAAAATTTCGAAACCGTTACTATGCACGCTGGTATGAATGGTCAGAACGATAATGTAAACATACCAATGAATAGATTCCTTAATTATTATAATGACCCAAATGTACCCTTAAATGGAATAACAGTTCCTCCTGCTGCACCTAATGTGCCCTATAGGGTAGGTATAGTAAACAGGATAGTAAACATGCTAGGAAACATGCTAGGAAGAATAGTATTTGGTACACAACATGGACAAGGTAGAGACCGCCACAACTGATAAGGGTCAATGGGAACATCTGTGCAAAGCACAAATACCCGCACTTGTTATTTCAAAAATATCAGTTAGAACTCCAATAAGCCCATACTGTTTTGCTTCTTGCATAACACCTAAATAATAAGGCACTAGATATTTTTATATTCCAAGGGTACTTTCTCTCTATTCAACAGGGGTTAACATATCAATACTTATTGCAATACCATTATCCTTTACTTTCTCAATATTTATTTCATTACTCTTTTCAAAACTATATTTAATCTTATATGCATCAAAAGTTTCCAAAACACCTTTTGGCAGCTTTAGCCCATTTTCAGCCATATCTGGGTCTATAATTACTTTTATTATATATGGAGATTTAATACTTTCACCATTTACAACAATATGGCCTCCAGCCTCTCTAATTTCAGTCATTGCTACAACCCGTTGATTGTTTATAGAAATAGCTTGAGCATCAGTTGCACGAAGTTCATTTATTAAACTTAGTAAATCCCCTTCTTGCACTACCTGATAATCAGTATCAGTTAAAGTTACAACTGCTCCTTTACCCTTTACACTTGTAAGGCCAGCAATTAGCCTCGCTCTGTCTAATTCATTCTTTAATTTTTCACGATATGCATCATTACTTCCCTTAGTATTTTCATATTCTGTTACTTGCTTAATCAATTCATCGTTTCTCTTTCTTAAACTATCATTATTATTTTTTTCAATAATTAACTGGTCCTTAAGATCTTCCAATCTAGTATACTGTGAACTTTGAGCTTTATTGTTCTTGTAAATACTTTTATACTGCAGTGTTATTATGACCCCAAGAATTATACACACTAACATTATTGAAATGCTTCTATTTAGTTTCATCACTAGTCACCTCAAGCATTGAAATAAAATCATCTAATTTACCGTTATATTTAGGAATGAAAACTTCTTTTTCTTTAACAATATCAAGATTAATTCCAAATTCCCGCATCATCTTTGCTATTTCACTTTTATCTAAACAGCTGCTCAAAAGCTCCTGATCTCCAATTGCTCTAATTTCATAAGGTGAAGTCATTCTTTTATTATTTATTCTAATTGAAGGTCCGGCACACGTCTGTTCTGTAAATGAAATTACCCGCTCATCGTTAATTGACATTGCCTGAGCACCCGCCTTTTTTAATTCATTGCATATCCAAACAAGATCCATATCATGAATAATAAGAAATTTAGCATTCTCAGTAATTCCAATGGTATTGACCTTATTATCCTTAATGGATATTATAATTCCCGATCCCTTAACATTAGTAAGTCCTGCAAAAGTACCTACTATTTTTAAATCATTATTTAATTTATCGTCATTAGCTTGATTTGCAAACTCTTTCAAATACTCTTGTTTCTTTTTTTCGTTTTGACTAATTTCAGCAAGTAACTGTTCTTTGGTACTTTTTTCGGTATCCAATTCACTTTTAGTTTTCTCAAGCTTAGCTGCAATCGTTTCTTTTTGCTTATTTATATTAAGAATTGTTCTGTACTGAACTGACAAGGCTATGCCAAGAATTAAAAATGCAAGGAAAAATACTATCATTCCATTTTTGCTTCGACCCATTTGTATTCCTCCTACATAATTTTTGAATCTAATCCTTTATCTCATTATTTTAAACAATATTTTATATAAATTCAATATTTTAAAGGGTTTTTTGCTTAATTAATATTTTTACTAATAACTGTTACTAAATAATTGAATTATGCTATAATAAAATTAGAAAAACATATTAGCACAAGCAAAAATTACTAAATATATTTAATTATTGTCTTTGCGTAGATTTTTTCGAATGTTGGAGATACCCCAAAAAATATATTCTTCAGCTATACATATAACCCTAATTTCCATAACAAAAATTTCGGGGATTAATTATTCCCCTAATACGAAAGGAATCGTATATTTATGAGAACAATTGAGGAGCTATTAAACACAATTTTTGCAAAGGAAACATTAAATTTTGAGACAGTTTTTTCAAATAATGACAGTTTATTTTTTGGAATTCCAATATCAGATTATTGGAAATTATCAGGAGAAGAAAAAGTCTTGGCAGAAGAAAAATACTCTCAAGATAGCAGTTTATATATTTCAACAAGAAATACGTGCAAAACGTATGAGCTTATAGATAAATGTTTTATTGGTAGCTTGGAACATGGATTATACCATGAAGCATATTTATCAAGGGATTTAGAATTATTAAAAAAATATAGAGATGATTTAGCTAGACAAATAGACACATTAAAAAACGCACTAAAAAATGAATTCCAAAGAAATAATAGAGCATTCTCTCCTTCAGGGATTATTGAATCAGTATCAAATAGAAATGTATGTATTTATATGAATTTTGTTGGAAATAAAGACTCTGACATGACGGATGTTAATACTTCAGTCGGACAATGCTTATTAAATAAATTCCTAAGATATACAAGTATAACTGTGGAAAGTTTGCCTAAAAATGGACATTTACCAGTTTTAATTAATAAACAAAATTTAAAAGGAATTACTCAAAACTTTGTAAACTTACTTAAGAATCATTATAATTCCATTGAAGAAATTAATAAAGCGATTATTGAAGAAATTAAGAGTGAAATGAAATTAAGTCATCCAGAGTGGTGGGATAGTCAAAACGAACAATTTAATGTTCCAATTAATTCTGAGGAAGGCAATAAGGCAAAAGCAGAGTTTTTAGAGAGGCTGTCTAGGCTGGCTGATCTGGGAATTGGAATTAATCTAAATGAGGTAGCGGAATTACTCAAGACCGAATATATTATTGAGTCACTTGAAGATGTTTTTCCTAATCTTGTACATTTTCTAGCATCTAAATTGAAAGACGATGATATTTTTTATCGTATGTCGGGAGAAAACTATCCGAATATAAGTTCGAATGCTGTGCTAAGCGATGTAGAATGCTATCCGGTTCATTATTTACAGTCTATATTTACAGCTATTATGATGAATAATAAAGATGAAAGTAAAGAGGATCGTGAAATAATATTTAATAATATATTAATGATTATTGATAAATTGAAGCGTAATGCTATCGGATCTATTAACTTCACAAAATTCGATGAGTATTTAATAAAAGAGATAATTACAAACGCAGGCGTAGAATATATTGAAAGAATTAAAAAGATAGCTCGCCCATTATACTATATTCTTAATGATGCAGATCATGTTACACAAGTGGAGTTTTTGATATTAAATAAACAAAGGACTGCACAAGACGGTTTTTTCGCTACAAATAGTGGAAGATTTATTTTACCGCTTGGGAAAATTTGTGAAATTTTAGGCCTTACTGAGTGTTCAAACATTTTGGATTTGATAGAGTCACAGTCGTGGAAAGGTAAAGAAGTTAGAGAGCAGGATCTTTATTTAGAAGGCGATTTTAGTAGACGAATAGAGATAGAAAGAAGTGTAAAAACTTGTATAAGGGATATTAATGGGTTTAAAGATGTACTAATATCAGAAAAATTCGAAGATACAGAGAAAGAAAATATTATTGAGTATGTTTCGTCTCTTGGGAATGGCCCAATTAAGAGTTCTTATGATCTAAGATATATTATAGAATCTTGTGATAAGTATAAAAGTGTATTATTAAGTAAATTTTCTCATGTTATAAGTACTTCTATTGAACAGGCTGCTATGTATAGTCATAATAATGATGTTCACACCTTGTTGACGCTGGCTCTTAGACAGGAGAATAATAGAGGACCGACAGGAATTGCAGAAATGTTAATAAATAGAGGCGCTGATATTAATGCTGCACCTGATTATGGTCAAACCGATCTTATGAATGCCGCTATGTATGGTAATACAGAAATTGTACAAAATTTATTAGAAAGAGGCGCTGATATTAACGTACATGATAATTATGGTCAAACCGCTTATGAGTATGCTGTTATGCATGGTCATAGAGATATTGCACGCATGTTAATAGATAGAAGCACTGATATTAATGTACATAATGCACAGAACGCATATAATGCACATATTGTACAAAATCCACCTAATGCACCTTTAAATAGAATTGCAGTTCATCCTGCTGTACCTGACGCACCACCTAATATACCCCCTAGGGCAGGTATAGTGCACATGCTAGGAAGAATAATAGTAAATTTTATACAACGTATACTATATGGACAAGATAGAGACCCCCATAGTGTATAGAAGCAATGGGAACACCTATGCAGAGCAAAAAAAGGTTATCATAAGCGTCAAATTGTTAAAAATTGGGGTATAGAGGCCTAACCCGCGAAATTTAATAGTTTTAAAACGGAGTTTTACTCTTTAATTATGCCTAAACTAATTGTTTATATATATATCATAACAGCAAATAGCAGTCCAAGCATTCCAATTATCTCCTAAAGATTTTTAATAAAACCTTCCACCATATTCAAAAAATTATTTGCATTTTCTAATTGCTCTATAGTATCTGATTTAGAAGCTATGAAAAAATCATCATAATCACCCACTTGAGTATTTTATTCTTTTTGGACCTGATAAATAGCTGCTAATACATTTTAACCTTGTCAAATCCCGATGAAATCAGATAATCAAATGCCTACATAAAATTTATGACTCTAAGAATTTCTGAGAATATCGGTAGTAGTACCCCACTTTAAAAAATAAATTAAGAAAATGTTTTGAAAAAGAATAAAAATTTTATATAATATAGACAATAATTAAGTACTTTTGGAGGACATGATTATGGTTAGAAAATTGATAAGTTTTGACTGGGCGATGAAAAAGCTTCTTAGAAGCAAAGCAAATTTTGGTATTTTAGAAGGTTTCTTGAGTGAGTTGCTATTAGAAGATATAAAAATACTCGATATTCTTGAAAGTGAAGGAAATAAAGAAACAAAAGATGATAAATTCAATAGAGTAGATTTAATAGCAAAGACTCTTGCAGATGAAATAATAATTATAGAACTGCAGATAGAATCAGAGTGGGATTTTTTATCGAGGCTACAATATGGTGTGGCGAAATCTGTCATTGAACATATGATAGAAGGCGAGTCATATCACAATATAAAGAAAGTATACTCAATAGGGATATTACATTTTGATATTGGGCATGGTTCAGATTATATATACCATGGAACAACTGAATTTAAAGGAATGCATAATAACGATATTTTAGGATTAACAGACTATCAAAAAGAAAAGTATTTGAAAGAAAAAATATATAATATTTTTCCAGAATACTATTTAATTAAGGTTAATAACTTTGATAATGTTGCGAAAAATACATTGGATGAGTGGGTATACTTCTTAAAGAATTCTGAAATAAAAGATGAATTTACTGCTAAGGGAATGAATGAAGTTAAAGAAAAATTAATTGAAATGAATTTACCTCCTGAAGAAAGAATTGCATATAATAGATATAAAGAAGATTCACATTATCAAGCAAGTATGTTTGATTCATCTTATGGCTTAGGTCATCATGAAGGTGAAAAGAAAGGGTTAGAGAAAGGATTAGAGAAAGGATTAGAGAAAGGATTAGAGAAAGGATTAAAGGAAGGTAAGATAGAAAAAGCAATTGAGGTTACTAAAAACCTTTTGTTAATGGGTATAGATGAGGACACCATTTCAAAAGCTACAGGGTTAACGATTAGAGAAATTAGAGAATTAAAGTAATTCAGAATTTGTTTGCCATACCATTTTACTAATACTGCAAAAATCAGTGTTTAAGACTTTACCCACCTTCTTATTGCATTATTACAATAATCTTGTTCAGTTACATGACTACCATTTACTCTTTGAAATAGATCATTGGATCTTGGCTATATGAAGATTTTTGTTACTCATTCTTCATTATTATTGATTAATACGTTAATTGGTGATTCTATTCATAATAACCAAATAACTCTTTTCGAATTCGAATATTTTGCCAATTGTAATGCTATTTGTCTTTAAATATTTCAAGATGTCGCTGATATCTTTTAGGAATGTTTATTTCCGGATTGAATTGCAATTCAGTTAAAATCTTTGTAATAATTGCAACTCCGTCATTATAAAATGTTTCTATACGTTTTTCTCTATTTTGAATATTTTTATAGTTCTGGGGAGCAACAAAAGTCCAATCTGCACCAGTATTTGTGACAATTACCCTGAAAAAATCGTCAAGACTCCTTTCATCCCAACCAGCATTTTTCAATAATAAAATGTGCTCACCGTATAGATCAATATTGCCTATTATGACAGTATTTCCGTCATAAGACACAAGAATTAAGAGTGGGTCATCAACCATTCTAGCTTCCACTATTGTTTTCTCATCAGGCATGTATTTAATGTTCATTTTATTATCATTCCTTTATACAGTAAACTAATATACTGCACTAGGTCACAAAATAACATTTTTGCGACCGTTAGTGCATGTTAATACTTGCCTCATTAAAAAAATTATTACTCGGCAAGTATAATTCTTTATAACAATGGTAACATCTAGATAATATTTGTCAATCTATTTTAACTATACTCGATTATTGAATAATAAATACTCTGAGGTCGAAATTCGCAAATGATATTCACGAATTTCGACCTCAGAGTATAATCACAACAAATCAAACTATTTCTCAGCCTTTTGGTTTAAATACTAAAGATCCTAGAAATCCAAATATTATTGCAGCCGAGATACCCGCACTTGTTATTTCAAAAATACCAGTTAGAACTCCAATTAGCCCATACTGTTTTGCTTCTTGCATAGCACCTTTGACAAGGGAGTTACCAAAGCTGCTTATAGGTACTGATGCGCCTGCTCCAGCAAACTTTATCAAAGGATCATACAAATCAAAACCAGCAAGAATTGCCCCAGTAACAACCAGTACACACATTGCATGAGCTGGTGTTAGCTTTAATCCATCCATTAATAATTGTCCTATGACACATATCATCCCACCTATTGCAAAAGCCCAAAAAAATTTTTCCATAGAATCCCATCCTATATTTTTTCATTTATTTGATTTATTTTCAATTGAAACTGCATGTGCAATACAAGGTATTGTTTCTTTTTGTTGATAGGATATCGGGGACAACAGTGCCCCTGTTGCAACTACAAGGATTTTATTCAATTCACCGGTTCGCATCCTGTTTAATAAATGTCCATACGTTGTCGTAGCAACACAAGCGCATCCACTACCTCCCGAAAAAACTTCCTGGTTCTCATTGTATATAAGTATCCCACAATCAACAAATTTTGAATTTGGTATTGGTACATTATGGTTTTTAAATAAGTCTATAGCTATTCTGTGCCCTGTCTTCCCTAAATCTCCTGTTGCAATAAGATCATAATAGTCAGGTTTAATATTTAAGTCTTTAAAGTGGGCTTCAATTGTATCAACAGCTGCTGGTGCCATCGCTGCACCCATATTAAAAGGATCTGAACTTCCCATATCAACTACCCTTCCAATTGTTGCAGATGTTACTTTTGGTCCACTACCACTTTTTGAAACAATACAAGCTCCAGCACCTGTCACAGTCCATTGAGAAGTAGGAGGTTTTTGTGCTCCATATTCAGTAGGATATCTGTACTGCTTTTCAGCCCCAGCATTATGACTAGAAGTACCTGTGATTACATTATTTGCAGCTTTTGAATCAATCAATAATGAGGCTATGGCTAACCCCTCCATACAGCTCGAGCACGCCCCATAAAGCCCTAAGTAAGGAATTTCAAGTAATCTTGCAATGAAACTACTTGGAATAATTTGATCTAATAAGTCTCCACACAAGAAAAATTGAATATCTTCTTTCTTTAAACCTGTTTTCTTCATGGCAGCTTCACAAGCTTCTCCTAAAAGCATTGTTTCAGCCTTTTCAAAACTATCTTGATTAAGCCATATATCGTCATGAAGTATATCAAAATCATCTGCAAGATTTCCCTTAGCTTCAAAGGGTCCACCAACTGCAGAAGAACTAATAATTGTTGGGTTTGATTTAAATACCCAGGACTGGTTACCAGTTAACATTTATATCACATCCAAAGTTTGATAATAATTTTCATCATTGCCACTAAAAATGCGGAAAGAACACCAAATACGATTACTGGACCTGCGATCCTAAACATATTCCCACCAACACCTAATACGTATCCTTCTGTTTTATGTTCAATCGCAGAAGATGCTATAGTATTTGCAAATCCTGTAATTGGAACCACAGTTCCAGCACCCGACCACTGAGCTATATGGTCATATACTCCAATGCCTGTTAGAATAACAGAAATTAGTATTAGAACAGCTAATGTTGGATTACTTGCTGTTACATCATTAAACTTAAAATACTTCATAAATACCATTTGCAGCACTTGTCCTACAATGCAGATTAAGCCACCGATAAAAAAAGCTTTTACACAGTTCTTAAAAATTGGTCTTTTAGGTTCACGTTGCTTTGCAAAAGCTTGATACTGTTGTTGCATTGAAGTTAACTTTTTTGATTTTGGACTTGGCATATTTATCACCTATATACTTTTTATACTGCCATTATGTTACAAAATTGTTATCTTATAACATAATGGCAAGTAATATTAATAAACATTTACATTTATTGCTTCGTTACTTTTCAAAATATTTGTAACCTGATTTATCTTATCCTGTTCTGTTAACATGCTAAACAATACTTTACCTGATTTTATTTCTGATTCATATGTTTTACTGTTCTGCTCTGGAATCCCTAAATCAATCAATCCTCCGACCACTCCTCCAGTTACTGCACCAGAGATTAAACCAGTAATTGGACCGGCTGCAGCAATAATGCCTAATCCAGGAACAATCATTGTACCAGCACCTAATAGTAATCCAGCTAACCCCCCTAGTATACCTCCAGTTACAACGCCATCTGAAATATTGTCATTTTTAATATTCATTGTTGCATTTGGGTTATTTGCAATACCTACTGCTGTGTTTTGTTCCGTTGTGGTATCAGTATCCGTAGTATATTGATTTCCTTGTTTAGCTACAATTGAAATATCACTTGTTTTAAGACCCTGATCCCTAATTTCTTTTGCTGCATTTTCTGCTTGAATATGGTTATTAAATAAAGCTACGATAGTCCTTGACATAATCTTAAGTCCTCCTAATATTTGTAATGTATATTATTTAGTTGTTCCTAGAATCATTATTGCCATGTTTAGGATATTTATACACTTTCTAAAAGCCAATATTTTTGTATATTTTTTATTTAAATACAGAAAATAAGTTGATTCTTAATTAAAGTGATTATAATGAAATTTGAATCTTAGAAACAACTATATAAGCGTATATATTGATTCTTTCAATTTAAAGGAGGTTATTTACCTTGAATTTAAGAGATAAATTCTTGAATTTTAAAAGAAGGTTATCTGATAGGAGAATGTATAGTATAGTTATTGTTATTATCGGAGTAATATCAATATTTGGTATATATCAATACAAATGTTCTGCTAATCTTAGGCAGGAACTAGACAACCAATATAACAGAGCATTTTTCGATATGGTTGGGCATGTTAATAATGCTGAATGCTTAATAGCTAAATCATTGATAGCATCAACCTCTACAAAAACAGCATCGTATCTTCAAGAAAGTTATCGACAAGCAAATCTTGCACAAACCAACCTAGGACAACTGCCTGTTTCACAGCCTGTTTTAGCAAATACATCCAAGTTTTTGGTTCAACTAGGTGATTTTGCATATTCACTTAACAATCAGAATATGTCAGGAAATTCCTTAACAGATGATCAATATAAAATTATCGAAAAGTTACATGGATTTGCTGCTTCGCTAAACAATAGCTTGATAGCCTTAGAAAATCAGATTGTGAGTGGTAGAATAAAATGGAAAGATCTAAGTAACAAAGGTACACCATTATTTGCAAAGACATCAGCAACCCTATCCGCTTCACAGTTTGATTCAGTTGAAAAGAACTTTCAAGAAGTTCCGAAACTGATCTATGATGGACCTTTTTCTGAACATATATCAACAACTGAGCCAAAAGGGCTGGTAGGTAACCAAATTTCCGAAGAACAAGGAAAAGAAAAAATCAAAAACTTTCTTAGCAAAGATAAAATAAAAGAAATTAAATATACTGGAAAAACTGATCAAAATTTAATAAAAACATTTAGTTATAGTGTGATTTTCGGAAACTTACCAAACAATAATGTCATAAATATTGATCTGACACAAAAAGGCGGTATGATTTTATGGATGATATCAGATAGACATATTGAGTCTAAAACCCATGTAAACATCGAACAAGCAAGATCAATATCCAAAAAATTCCTTGAGGATCGTGGATACAAAAGCATGCGTGAGACTTATTATTTAAAGGAAGATAATACTGCTATTATAAATTATGCTTATCAAGAAAAAAATGTAATAGTATATCCAGATCTTATAAAGGTAAAAATAGCTTTAGATAATGGCGAAGTTATAGGCTTCGAAAGTACTGGATATATGTATTCACATACAATCCGAAACATACCCAAGCCTAGAGTTTTATTATCAGATGCGAAATCTAAAATAAATAAAAGAGTAAATATAACAAGTTCAGCTTTAGCTATTATTCCAACAAACTATAAAACTGAAATCTTTACTTATGAATTTAAAGGTAACCTAAATAATAAAGATTTCTTGATCTATATAAACGCGTTAACTGGAAAAGAAGAAAATGTATTAATGCTTTTGAATACTCCTAACGGTATTTTTACTCTGTAGTTTAGTCGTAATTTACTTTACCTACATTTATGTCGTACACCATAAATGTAGAAAGGATGAACCATGCTTAATCCACATAGCTCATCCTTCTCCCATGAAGAACTTCCGATTGACGACTTCATGAATATTAACAACACTAAACTACTTTTTTAATATTTGTAGAATCAACCATATCAATAATATTTTTACTTCTATTATTATTTAGCCATTGCTTTATACCATAGCTTATAGCAATACATC
>CAVYEU010000003.1:0-15461 GCA_963767415.1 uncultured Eubacteriales bacterium | reverse complement strand
ATTTTTTTTTTACTCGTTAAATTTTCAGTATTGTTCGGCTCCAGGACATATTGAATTTTGTCACGGCCAAGATGTTTGCGAATGGTTGCATCCCAGGCGCGGAGTTCGGCCAGCGTGTTTTTGTCCTGCGCGCAGTTGCGTTTGTCGCGGTCGGGTTCCTCGTCCTTGGTTGGATGATCGCTCGCTTCAACTTTGTCGAGCGAGAGCATCGGGAGGGAATGTTTGACGCGGGCGAATTTTTCGCTGGGTGCGCCGCCGACGCGTTGCGTGGGCGATTCCGGCGTGACGAGGCCGGGGAATTGCCTCTCCAGTTCCTGCAATTCCTTGAAAAGTAAATCGTATTCACGGTCGGTAATGACCTGCCGGCCTTCGACGTAATAGGCGCGGTCGTGCCGGCGGATTTCGTCGGCGAGTTGCGCGTGGCGTTTTTGTGTAGTATTTATATATTGAAACCACAGTATCTCCATATTTTTCAGATCGAACTACCCTTAAATCAAATATGGTATCAAATATTTTATCACACTTTTCGTGTTCTGTTACAATTATTCCATCGTTTTTTAAAAACTTTTTTTTACAAATTAGCTCTAGTGCTTCAGGTATGAGGGTTTTCCCATAGGGAGGGTCAATAAAAATAATGTCAAAAATATTGTTATTCAAAGATATTGAGTCTTTTAATGCCTGATTAACATCTTTAGTCACAACTTTTGCGGTATCAACCATTTTTGTGTGTACCAGATTCTCATTTATAATCGCTGCACACTCTTTACTATTATCCACAAACGTGCAAAAAGCTGCTCCTCTACTCAAAGCTTCAATACCAAGGTTCCCTGTTCCAGCATATAAATCAAGTATATTCTTATTCGGTATCAGATTATTTATTATATTAAAAACTGACTCTTTAATCCTATCAGCAGTAGGACGAGTCTTGATACCCTTCAATGTTTTTAGTTTATGTCCTTTTGCCAAACCAGCTATAACTCTTAAAATAATACTTACCTCTTTTTTTATTTAATTTTGTATAAATATACTAAAATTAAAATCTATAACTATCTCTATCTCTAAATTTTAATACTTTACTGTAGAGCGGCAACTTAATTTCTACTAATAATCAATTATACGTCAAAATAAAGTTACTTACAAATACATCATAAAGAAAATAAACTGCCTAAAAATCTATCACAATAAAATTTATTGATTTATCTTAATATTTCATTATCATAATAAAAGAGAAATAGCACGTATTGCAAGTTTAACCTGCTCGTTTCTTTTTTTCATTATAAAAACTATAAATAATATAAAATAAAATTATACATACAGTACAGACCTTACATGATGTTGTAAGCAATGCAAAAAGGTCGAATTTATAATTTAGAAATACCTTTGGAGCTCTTGCTATATTTGATACTTTACATGCCTTCAGAGGCCATATATTTAATATAATATATGTGTACAAACCAGAGAAACCGGCATGTAGTACTTTGCCAAACAGAAATGGTTTGAGATTTATTTCTAATGGTTCAAGAATACTTAGTATTTGCGAGTGAATGGACAATCCGGACCAACCCAATAAAATACTTATGCAAACTAACTTCTGAAGCGATGTCGTATTTAGAAGTTGACTTAATGCATTGGTTCCTATTGTTATTTCAAAAAATCCGTTTAAAATTGCCATAGTAATTTCTTTTGATATGTTAAAGGGTGACATAAATAAAAAAAACATATTTCCGATACAACCCAATATTTGGGTTTTAACTAACAGACTAATAATTACTGAAAACAAGGTTATAAATCCACCAATAGAAAGTAAAACTGAAATTGATGATTGAATGGATTGGTTTAATATCTCTCCAATACTTATTTTTTGATTGTTAGAGCATAAAAACGTTTGTTTTAACGAATTTATATATAAACCCTTTGTTAATTTTTCCGACTCTCCTCTTTTATAAAATCTAAATATTACTCCAACAGTAATTGATCCTATAATGTGGGATGCCATGAGTATTAATCCAAGATTTGGCATGTTTAACATCCCGACTGCAACAGCTCCTATAATAAATAGAGGACCTGAATTATTTGTAAATGATGACAAGCGCTCAGCCTCGATTTTGGATAAGATTCCATCCTTAAATAGATTTTGAACAACTCTAGCGCCTACTGGATTTCCACTAATAATACTCATAATTAGAGCAAATGAACCACACCCTGGTACATTAAATAATGGACGCATAATCGGTTCAAAAAGAAAACCTAGTAATTTTGTAAACTGCGTTTTATTCAGAATCTCTGCGCACACCAAGAACGGAAAGATAGATGGAAATACAACATTTATACAAAGATTAATGCCTCTTAGTGATGCATCAAAAGCAGTTTCCGAAAATACTACCAGACAAAAAACAGCAAGGCTACAAAATAAATAGAGTAATAATAGCTTCCTATTTACTGCTTTTATTAATTTGCTTTTTCTAAATATTAAGAATAATAGAATTAATGCTATCAGTAAAATATTAAGTGCCATATTTACTCCCAAATAAAATATTTATATTATTTTATTTAGGAAGTACTTCATTTAGTAATTACTATTATTGTAGAAAGGTGGCAAATTCAGAGATAACAAGGTTGAAAATATTAAAGGTTGAAAAGTATATCAGATTCTCTACATCCTGTAAAAACAGATTTCTTCATTTACAAATTAATTTCAAATAATTCCCGTATTTCACTCTCTGTCAAATTGTTAATAAAATTCTCTCCGGTTTCAATAAATGTATTCAAAAGATTCTTTTTCTTTTCTTGAAGATTCAATATCTTTTCTTCAATCGTACCTTTTGTTATCAATTTAAACACTTGCACAACATTTTTTTGTCCTATCCTATGAGCACGGCTCATTGCTTGGTCTTCGGTGGCAGGATTCCACCAAGGATCATAGTTTATAACTATGTCTGCTTTAGTTAGATTTAAGCCAGTTCCCCCGGCTTTTAAAGATATTAAAAATATGGATTTCTCGTCATTATTAAATTTATTAACTATTTCAATCCGTTCTTTAGCTTCAATAGTTCCATCTAAATAGTAATATCTTACACTATTTATTTCAAGCTCTTTTCTAATAATCTTAAGCATTTTGGTAAATTGAGAAAATAACAACAAGCTATGCCCTGACTCAATTGACTCATTTATTAATTCTATAGATTGCTCAAATTTCCCACTTCCACCACTATAATCGCTTATAAATGTTCGAGGATCCGCACAAATCTGCCTAAGTCTTGTTAATGCAGTAAAAATATTTATACTATTTTCTCCAATTTTCGTATGCTCAATGCTTTCCATAATTTCTTTTTTTGCGGTTTTATAGTAAGCCGCATAAAGCTTGCTTTGTTCATGGGTCATGTCCGAAAAACAATTCGTTTCAATTCTCTCAGGAAGTTCTGTCAAAACATCCTTCTTAAGTCTTCGTAAAATAAATGGTTTTGTCATTTTGGATAGTTTATCTAAAGCTTTCGTATCATTTTCCTTTACAATAGGGATTTCAAAATTCTTACTAAAATTATTTTTACTACTTAGATATCCTGGCATTATAAAATCAAAAATTGACCATAGCTCTATAATGTTATTCTCAATAGGTGTGCCAGTTAAAGCAAAGCAACAATTAGCATGCAAACTTTTTGCAGCGTTTGCATTAATTGTTTTATGATTTTTGATATTTTGTGCTTCATCTAAAAACACATAAGAAAAGTCCAGATTCATGTATTCTTTAATATCATTCCTCAAAGATGCATAAGAAGTAACTAAAATATCGAAATTATTTGAAAATTTAAGCTGTTGTAGCCTTTTTTCTTTTGACCCTGATATAACCATTGTTTTAAGGCTTGGAGTAAATTTTTCTACTTCAGCTGCCCAGTTGTAAATAATAGATGTAGGGGCAATTACCAAACAAGACTTCTTTCTATTCATATCGCTTGATATAAATGATAAAACCTGTATAGTCTTTCCAAGGCCCATATCATCAGCTAAAATACCACCAAACGAATTTACAGCTAAAGATTTAAGCCATTTAACCCCGGATGTTTGGTATTGTCTTAAAGTCTTCAGAAGGAAATCATCAAATTCTACTTCTGAATTGTTAGAGTTCAAAATACTCTTTGAAATATTTCTAACATTATCATCAAGTTGAATATTTTTGATACCTTCATTTTCTAAATACTTATCGATAAATATACTCTTATTCCTAGGTATTTCAATCTGCCCATTTTGGATATTGTTTATATCAATATCCAATGCATTAAAAAGCGTTCTAATCCTGCTGCCTACTTCATCATCTACTCTAATGATTGAGCCAAATTTAAGCCTAATGTATTTTTTATTATTCTTGAGTGACTTCAATAACTCAATAAGCTCTTCGTCCGTTATATTTTCTAAATGAATACTCATATGCAACACTGAATCGTCTTCACTTGATTTAATAACCATATCTATATCACTTAAATTCTTAACTTTCAGCATTCGAAAATCTTCAGAATAGTATATGTTAGAGAGTAACTTTAGTCTATAAAGATTATTTGTCAATAATTGTACTATCAATTCAATATCGTTTAAATAAAATAATTTTCCTTTTTCTCTAAAACCAAGATTCCTTAACTCAAGTAGGATTTGTCTTTCCTTCTCAAAATTTCTATAATGATCTCTAACATCATTTCGTAATGGGTTTATTACGTTTTCTCCATAACAAAATTCAGCCTTACATGAAATTCCTTCACTTGCTAAATCAAGGTATATATTTGATACTAAACTATACTTATCAAAAAGCATTTTTGTTTTTTCGGAAAGTTTAATAGCTAAAGTATTTTTATATTTATTGTAAAAATTCCCAATAAATAACTTTTTACCTTTTTCATCTATTTTAAACCTTACTACTAACTCGTCATTCTTAAATTTATAGATATTCTTAATGATATCAGTCTTTTCATCAGGGATTTTTGATATCTGATTCAGTTTTTCAGAATAAATAAATTTATAATTTGGTGTAAGTGGAACAAAATTATCATACTTAGAATAGTCTATTTCTAAGATAAATTCATCATTTGAGTCGCTTATATTTAACGAAAGGTCGACATCATTAGAGAATGAATAAATATGATCTTCTTTATCAAAATTCAGAGTATCTTTGTAGTCAAATAGAAGATTTAAAAATTCTTCTACCTGTTGGTTTTTAATTAATATCAAATGTTTATGGAGCATATCATTATTATCTTTATCATATAATTTTATGATGCAGTCTAATAACTTTGTACTGCCATCATTAAAACACATCTTAGAAGGCATAAAAATAAATTTTTTCCCAAAGTATATATCAGTGTTATTGTTTATAGATTCGAAAAATTGGGTAATATCTTTTACTGAGTACAGTTTATCAATCCCAACTTTTAGCTCCAGAATAATTGATCCTGTTAGGGAAAATTCATCCATATTCTCTGAAGCTAAAGTAAGATATATACTTAGTTCAACCATTCTTTTTTCGAAAGTGTTATTAAGGCTATTTTTATAAAATAGGCTTTCATTAAAAGAAATTATTCTATCCTTTATTTTATTACAATCCATAAAGGTTCCTCAATTATGCTTTCACCGATTTTTAATAATTTCTTAGCAACATAATTATTACATTATCCATATAATTATATCGACATAAATAAAGTGAAATTTATTAATTTTTATGCTACATTCCTAAGATACTGATCAGCAGTGGAGCATTTTAGCACTGGTAATGGGACTGTAGCTGCAGTTATTGCATTAACAAGATAAACAGTAGCTTGTGTATTAACAAAAGGAACAGTAGCTGGTACTGGGACTTCAGTTACAGGTACTATATTAATAGGAGGAATATTTAATTGTGCAATGATTTCTCGCGAATCTACATCAAAATCAACATATCCTTTTTCTTTTAGAACTCCGATTAAAACACCTGCTTCAGGTGTAAGTTTTACATTATGCAATTTTATTTTTAATTTTGGACAATTTTTATTAAAAGTCCCAGTCTCTATATTAATATAATCATTTGCAATTAACACTTTTGTTATATTTTTCCAATCGACCTCTTGAATGCTCTGTGGCTCTACTCTCATAATATCATTTGATTTAATTTCCCGATTATCTTCTTGAATACTTTGTTGCTTTATCTCCGGTTCCTTAATGGCTAAAAGTAATTGGTCTGTTTCTTTTTTTATCTCCTCAAAGTTTGTTTTCATGTCCTCTATATTTTTTTTCATATGAGTTATTTCAATATCCAATTTTAAAATTCGCTCTTGTATACTATTTTCATCTTCAAATAGGTTTGCCATTCCACCCCTTGGATAATATCCATCGTATATCTTTATTCTTGCATAAGCATGCCTTTCTTGAATTTTTTGCTTTAATAGGCTTACTTCATATTTTTTTATATTTCGTTTCTCTAATAAAAGGTTTATAGAATCTTGCATATCTTTAAGATCTTCTTGCGTAGCATTAATTTCTTTTTGTGTTTTCTCAACTCTTAGTTTTTCTATTTCTTCTTTTGTTTCATTTTTTTGTGGGGTACCAATTTCTAATATATGAGTCTTATTATTATTAAATTCATCTATTTTTTTAAGAAAATTTTTAATAAATTCACTTAAAACTATTTTTGGTTGTTCGTTACTATCTTTACTAAATATATTACTAAATATATTTAGTAATATATCAAAATTATAATCTAAAGATTGTAAAAGATCAAATACTGGTTGTTTTGGCATATTGTTGTAGGTACTACGTAATAAATCCAGACTATCTTTTGGCAAAATTACTGGTAACGGGTTTGGCTGTATAAGGCAATTTATCAAGTAGTCTAACGATAAATTTGAAGTAATGAATGATGGAACATAAGATAATAGTACCGATATCTTGGCGTTTGTATTTTCAATGTTTGGTAAAGGTCTTTTCTTTAGCGCTTGGCACACTCTTGGGATACTAGAAAAACATGCCAGTATTAATATATTCGTTATACCTGGTAATTTATCTTCAGTTTTCCTTAATACTCTTCTAAGATTAATAAATGCATATTGGTAATAGTCTAGCTTTTCTTCCTTTGGAATATGTTGTACGTTACAATCTTCGAATATTCTTCCAACTATTCTAAAAGCTTCACTAATATCATTCGAAACCTTGTCCAAATCTTTTTCTAAAAAATGATCTTTATCAATACCACCTTCAATATTTATTTTTACTTTATCATCTGATTTTTCACTCCTGTTTACAGAAAGTAATTGGACAGATATTTCTCTTTTCATTGACATTCTATAATTTTCTATTACTGATGTAATAGTATCTGGCAGAGCTTCAACATAATTATGTTTAGATTCTCTAATTTTTTTCTTCCACTTTTTTATCAGTTTTAGTTTCGATTGTAGCTTTGACCAAAAAATCTCCTTTAACTTTTACCGATCTCTCTATAAAATCTTTAATAAATTCTTTTCCAATCACATCCTGATTTTTATTATAAAAAAAATTAGTTAGACCATCTTCAAACTTTTTATATTTTTCATTTAATTTTTTATATTTTTCACTAATTTGATTATCAAATGAATTTAGTTCAGGATTTGATACTATTTTTTGGAGAGGCTCATTCTTAAAAAACCTTAATATCCTATCTTTCAAACTATTAATTATATTTAAGACTATTTGCAAAAATGAGAATTCCTTTTTTACAAAACCTTCTTCACATTGTTTCATCCATAATCTATTTAACTTACTTATAAGTTCTTTTTTCCTTTCCTTTTCTTTATCTGAATATTTTGTTACTCCATTTATAATTTCATCTGAATCATAGTTTACATCTAAAAATTTCGCATAATCATTAAAAATTTTTTCTGCACCACTTATTAAAACGTCTTGTATTTCTTTATTATTAACAATCCATTCAACAACATTAAGTATATTTTGAAATTTTTCGCCTTCAATATTTTCACTTATTTGTTTAGCATTATCTTTTTTCAACCCTAACAAATTTAATATACCATAAATTTCAGGGTGAAAATTTTTTATCTTTGATCTTTGTTCTTTTAAACTCTTGATTAAATGCAGTAGTTTTTCGCGATTATCTATCACTTTTCCACCAAATTTTAATTCTGTTATAATATTTATATCTGATAGGCTTATCATTTGGTCTCGTTTTTGTTTGGCTGTTAATGAACTAAAAGCTAATTTTATCATAGCACAAAATTCATCTACTTCTTTTTGCCCTAAAATCTCAGTATAAACTTTTCTTGACTCCCAATCATGTGTTTTTTCTTCAAACTTTTCAATAAACTCTTGAATTGATATACCTTTTAGTCCTCCGTTTTCAATAGGAATCTTCATTCTTAGAGATAGTTCTTTAAAAAGAGCTTTAAAAGCATCTGCTTTTTCAATGAAATCTTGAAACTGATCAATTCTCGTTTGAATATTATCTTTTGTTGCTCCTTTATCATCAATTATAATTATTTTATCAAAATCAAGTGTCTTTAGTTTGGCTATTAATTCTTTTGAATTTAATCTATTTAGAAATGCCATTAAGTCTATTAATTTAAAATCACTATTTGTTGATAATTGAGAAGATAATATTAACGCTTTTTTCAAAATATTAGGATATTCTGGAAAACATAACTTAATATATTTATTTAAATTTTGATTAATTTCTATTGGATATATTAGATTAATAATCGGGCTAATAATTGGGCTAATATATGAAGCAATTTTAGCCAAGATAGGACTCCCAAGCATTTTATTTACTGCAAACTCAATTATATTAGAACCAAATTTGATCTGATCCATTTTATTTTCATCTGTCAAACATTCTAATATTTCTGGTATAAATTTGATACTTCCTATAGCATCATTTCCCACAATTTTTTTTAGTTCTTCTATAAATTCCTCATTCAAAAATATTTTTAGTTCCTTTATAAATTTCTCATTCAAAATTTGGTTCTTTAATAGACTAATAATACCCTTAATTACTTCAAATTCTTCTTTATATTCACTACCTTCTTTAGCAATATTCCAATTTTTTGTTTTATCGTTGAAATTTTTAAAGAATTCACCTAATGATTTTCCTTTTATTCCACCACATTCAGGATTAGATTTGCAATCAATTTCCATTTTTTCAAATAATTCATCAATAAACTTATGAAAACATTTGACTATTTTATCATTTCTATCCTTGATGCTTTGATTCTCTTCTAGTAGGAATATTTCTAAAATATTTGCATCTGTTTTTGATAAAACATCCCATAATTTATAAAGACTTTCAAAATTAGCTTCTCTATTTTTTTCTTCAAAAATTCCAAAAGTATTAAAATTAAAAAGAAAATCAAGAAATGGCATATCTACTGACTTAAACATATACATCAACTCCTTGTTATTTTGCCGCCATAGAACTTAAGAATCCTATGATTTTTAATAGAAAAAGGTAACTACCTTATTAGAGAAATCTGAAGTAGGTTTAAAGTTCAAACTTTTTACTTTTGATATGTCGTTAAATGAACATTTCCTAGATTTTAGGGATCAACGTCAGATTACTACACAATTTTATTATACATCAAACTATAATCTTTGTAAATATTCAAAATGCTGGTGGTGATACTCAATAAAACTAGGTTATTTAAAAAGCGTTTAAAAAACTTTTAAGATCCTTTTTTGTTTTAAATGATAGTTTTATCCTTGAAGATGAAAAATTGTATGCCTACATAACAGCTTATCATCGCATTGCCGAGCTTTAATTTTCTTTTTATATATTTAAATATTTTAACGTCAAGCGTTTCTAACTTTTTTATTAATTATGCATATTTTAGTGATTTTATAATATTAAATAAACCGCTAGTTTTTCCTATATTTAGAACAGGTATATTATCTAATTTTTCATTTATTTTTGTACTCATTTTTTTCTTACTCTGATCTTTTCTCCCTCCTACTTTAATTTTACACTAACAATGCATTTCGGATTCATTTAGAGATATACTGTACTTCAATGATTAAAGTTCTCTTGCTAACTGTTTAATCATCTCAATGGTTAGATCAGTGATTACTTGGACTTTTCCTATACTTTCCCCAACTCTTAATAATCTCTTTGCAATTTCAATTCTACCTTCTTCTCTACCTTCTTCTCTACCTTCTTCTCTTGCGGTATCCAATATGCTTAGCTCTTGACCAAGATATTCTAAATAACTATCATAGGTACGTCGAGCTTTTTCATTCATTTTTAAATAATCTAATTTCTTTTCAAGGAGCCTTATTCCAGGTGATTTAAAACCATCTTTTATTTTTGCATATTTAAAGAAATATACCCATTCATCAATATCATCATTTATCATATCTTGAAATTTTTGAACATAAATCATGTAATACTCAGGAAATACATCTTTACTTGTTACAACCGGTACCTTTTGTCCTTTTGATATAGCTTCATGTAAAATTAATGGTTTTTTCGTATGTAGTCCAATCAGTTCAGTTGTTCCGTAATAAATAAAATCAGTATTTTCTATCTCATCAACTCGCATAGGATGATATAAAATACTAATTGAAATTACCTTTACTACTCCTTCATACTTGTTCCCAAGATTCAAACTTTCAGAAACTGCTTTGGATGTTCCCCAAAGAAGCCTTTGTAAGTAATCTACTTCTCTTTGATTTTGAATTTCTATAATTAATTGTCTTCCATTTGAATCTTTACACTTTAGGTCAACCCTATTAAATTTTCTATTCTCTGCATCTTGATTACTCTCACTCTCAAGTATCTCAAGAACTTTAATTTCTTCCTTCAATAATTCGATAAAAATGCTTCCAAAACATCAAAATTCGCTTTGTTACGTAGTATATATTTAATCGCCCAATCAAAACGGACAAGCTTTTTTCCTTCCTTTTTCTTTGCTGTTGCCATATTCATGCACCTCTTAGTATCTTAATAATATTTATTTTACCATATAACATTGTAAGTATATCATTATTTTTTGTCATACGAACACAAACCTTTTATTTTGATTGCTTAATATGCACACAAAAGTAATAACTCTTTATTTGATTTTCATACCTTATAATACTTCTTATCCTCTATCACAAACTGAGACACAGATATAACCTCCTCCTCAACGAGCTCATCCTCTGTATCCTTTTTCAATAATTTAAGTTCGATATATTCCTCATCACGCCCAAGCTCACGTTCGATATTTATCGCATAAATCAGGTTAAATCTATCAAATACAGTATGCTCTTTTAAATCTGTCAAACAAATCAACTGTGTATTATACTTTGCTGCAATATCAAATAAAGGTTTTAATAGATGCTCTGAAGTAATCGGACCAAATGGGTTATCCATTATTAATACCTTACTATTGCTACTATACCCAAATATATTTTCATCTCTCATATAAGAGATCAGAGAAATAAATACAACAAATACACTCACAAACCTTTCTCCGCCTGAGTTTTGAGCAATTACTTCCTGCCAAGATTTTTTCTTTACTCTATTTGGCTCAATCGTAGTGTTATTTCGATATTATTTATACTTATCAATCGATCAAATAAATCAAATGTGTTAATCTCGAACTGATAAAAAATTTTCTGGATTTTTTCCCTGCTTAAGAAGTCCAACACATGATTCTATAGTACTTCTTAAATATTCTTTTAACGGGTATATTTCAAATTTCTCTTTTTCTGGCTGTGTAATATTTAGCATTTTACGCCTTATTTGGTCAATTTCAATTGTTGAGTTTTTGTCAATATTGTTCATCTCATCATAAACATTTTTTAGATACCCTATAGTTGTGTCGATTATACACTGTTCCATGCTTTGTAGCTTCTCAAAATCAATCGAATGCTGCTCAATCTTTCTATCCATTTGAAGATAAATTCTATTAAATGCATTCAATGCATGCTTGGAATCAAATTTGCGATTATCAACAAGAATGATTTTAAATAAGTTTTTGAATATTTCAGCTTCATTAATATAGTTATTCTCAATAATTGTATAGAGTGATGCCAAATCATTCTTTAGGGTAGATTCTCTATTTTGAAGCTCCTTGTACCTATAAATAAGTTCATTGACAAAAACTCCTATTTCTTGCTCAATCTCTTTCGTAAGTAATACCTTTTGTACAAAACTTTTAAAATCTTCAAGCTTATATTTGACCTTATTTAGGTTAGAAACCTCATTCTTTATTAATTCTATATCATTTTCTCCCTTTTTTATAAGACCTTTAAGTTCTCTTTTTCTCTCTTCAAAATCATAATTTGTTATCTCATTCTTAGATTTTGGAACATCACACCTACATGCATCTTTAATATACTTTAATATATGTTTTAAATCTGAATTTTTTTCCGCTATCTTAAGATTTACTTGCAGCTTCAAGTTATTGATTTCACTAATTTTATCAATATCTCCATTGATTTTTTCTTTTAAACCATTAAACTCATAATCACTATAAACAGTATTGGAATATATTGCTTCATCAATATTATATTCTCTAATTGCTTTTAATTTATTTTCTTTATTTTTAATGAAATCCTCAAGAAAATCCTTTAGTGATTCTAGCTTCCCTCCAATTTTACTTGTATAAGAATTTCTCATAGCTTCAAGCTTTTCAATAGGCTCATCTAGTATATTTCCAGTATCTTTTTCTTTGTACTTCAAATATTCAACTTCATCCTTTTCTATTTTACCTGATAACGAAGTTATTTGAGATTTAACAGATAAGGCTTCTTCTCTTAAGTATCCAATAAAGCTATCCAATTTTTCTATGCTTGTTTTTAGGGTGTCAATATCGTCCTGAAGCTTTTTCTTTTTCTCAACCTGAATAATATGCTCTACAACTTTCGTAATAATCTTTAGTATCCTCAATCTGCCTTTTCAAAAGAGAATAAATTTGTATCAATATTCTTTACCTCAGCTGTAGTACTTTCTATAGCATCTTTTAAGTTTTGTATATTTGCCTTAAAACCATCTATTTTATCTGAATTCGAAGATATAGCCTTATTCATAGACTCTGATTTATTATTCATATTTTCTTCATAGTCTTTAAGAAAATTTGAATGCCTCAACCTTTAATATCTTGTGTTCCATATGTTTCAAAGACTTTTGAGCATTATCAATTGTTTCACTGTTTTTGTTCAGTTTTGCAGTAAATCCTTTTCTGACATTTTTTCAGTATAATTCTTATTTAGAAGCTTTTCATTAAATGGAATAAAAAATTTGATTTATCAAATGAATAAATATTATTATTAGAAAGAATGTTTAAAGTAGCCACCAGGCTTTCTTTTGCAATTATAGGTACTGAAAATGATTCAAAATTTCTTCTGAAAGTTCTTTCAATTCATCAATATTTTTACTAGACAATATTATTGAATATGGAATAAAAGGGTTATTCCTAATAATCCTAAGCTTTGTCTTTTTATCTTCTACGCTATTTTTTAGCCATTCATAACCAAACTCATAATAAATATTGTTTTTGTCTAAGATTGCTCTTAATTCTTCCGGTAGTTCAACAATTCGGCCTAATTCTAACATTTTCAATTCTGTCTCAATTTTTGAACTGTCTATATTTATTTCTTTAATAAATTTGATATATCTTTCTACATCTTCATTCAAAATATTTAGAATTCTGGGGATATCAAATAAATGCTCAACTGAAATCTCATGATCATGAAGAATTTTTAACATTTCATGCTTAACTTCTTTATAGGCTTTGCTTTCAAGTTCTAATGAATTCCTCTGCAAACTAAGGTTTGAGCTTTTTTGATTAAGCATGTCCAATTGATTTTCACAATGCGAAATTTCATCTATATCCTGCTTTTGTTTTTTTAAGATGGCTTCTTTATTTAATTTTAGCTCAATATACGTTTTATCTAAACCAGATGAATAATTTTCAACCTCGCCTAAATCATAAGTCTTAGAATATACATTTTTTTGCAGTCTAAAATCCTGATATCGATTCTTTAAATTATTTTCCTTATCATTAAATAAGGAAATAAAACTATTGATTTTATATACCTCTCTCAGTAAGTTCCATACTTTTCAGTTTTTTCTTCCTTTCTTTGGAATTTCGCTTAATAGCCTCTTCTTTATCAAATAAATTCTTTTTCTCCCGTAAAAACAATTCCTTTTGTCTCTCGATTTTTTCTGCATACTTGGTCTTAAGAGTAAATTCTATATCATTTAGTTTAGCACTCATCTTCTACTCTTAGACTTTCCTTATCAACTTCAGCCTGAAACTTATAGATCTTAGCATTTAAACTTTGAACTTCAGCATACAGATTTGCACATATTAAAATATCTTTTCTTGTTTTCAAGCTCTCGAATTTCTTCATTAAGGTCAGAGATTTGTGTATTAAAAACATTGACTCCACTCTGTAATGCTTCTAATTCATTATTTGCATTATGATAATCAAAAGATAATCTTTCATAATCGACTTTTAATAAACCTTGACGTAAATTCTCCAGATCTAGCATTAATTTAATTCGCATTTTTTAGCAGTTTAAATTTTTCGTTTAAAACCAGATAAGAGTTTCCGAGGTCTTGTTCACATTCAGCTAATTTAACACATACTGAATCATATTCATTTAAAGTCTCAACTAACTCATTAGAATCACCTTTAAACCTTTCAAATATCTCTTTTTCTGTAATCATGCTTTCATTCTTTATTATCTGCTCTGCATGATTTTGAATCAGTTCTTTAATATTATCAATAGTATTTCCATTTTTGTTTAACTGCTCTTCTATCGTTGGAATAAACCATTTTTATTATAAGCCCTTTATTACTTTTACAGTCATTAAAAAATGAATTCAGTCCAGCTTCTGATTCGTTGATCTTAACGATAAGGTTCTTCCATTCAACCGGAAATATTTTATGCTCTATTAATTTTGTTGAATATTTCCTCTTATCCTCCATTAGTTCCCATCTGTAAAAATAAAAATTGTCATACTCCCTCTCCCAAGAAAGCATATTTTTCGCAATTCTTTCGAAATCAATTGATTTAATAGTTCCTCCACTTTCTTCAATCAATTCAATATTATTAATATCAAAGGAGCATGCTTTTTCATATTCAGATACAAAGGTTATTATTCTTAGGCTATCATCATCTTCATCATTATTTTTCCCAATAATTCTTTTTACACCAAGCCCTGTAAGAACTCTTTTATTTCCATCGCCTACAATCCATTCAATCATAATATATGAGGGCGCTTTCGGCATTTTTAAAATAGTCTTTAAAAACCCTATCATTTAGTTTCAACTTAGGTAAGATTGGCTGAAGCATCATTTGAACAAGAACTGTTTTACCTCCACCATTTTGAAAGTTCAATAATGTGTTCTCACCATTATAAAAATTTATACTATCATTATAAATATGTCTATTGTCATTATATGTTAGATTAATAAATCTTATTTTACTGATTTTTGCCATATCTCTCCTCTTCTTTCTAGTTTAATCGTTA
>CAVYEU010000002.1:0-6606 GCA_963767415.1 uncultured Eubacteriales bacterium | reverse complement strand
TGATGTTAATATATATGTTAAAAGTAAGAAATCTGCAAACCGAGTAATGGAGAGTATTACAATATTTACTGAGAAAACGTTAAAACTTAAAGTGAATAAAGAGAAAAGTATAGTAGATAGACCCTGGAAACTTAAATTTTTAGGATTTTCGTTTTATCCATCCAAAGGTGAATATAGAATAAGAGTCCCTGGAAAGCCTATAAATAAATTCAGAGCAAAGCTAAAGGAATTAACTTTAAGAAGTAATGCGATGAGCATGGAATATAGATTTAGGAAACTCAAGCAAGTAATAGTGGGATGGGTAAACTATTCTGCTATTGCAGATATTAAAACTATTCTTAAAACAATTGATGAATGGTTGCAACAAAGAATTGGGATCCCCTCTTGGAAACAATGGAAGAAAATTAAAACGAAGCATGAAAACCTCATTAAGCTAGGTTTAACAAGCAACAAAGCTTGGCAGTATGCAAATACAAGAAAAAGCTATTGGAGAACATCCAATAGCCCAATATTATCCAAAACACTAAATAATAAATACCTTAAAAAGACATTTTAGTTTCTATATCTGAAACATATTTATTTAAAACATTAATTTCTATTGAACCGCCGTGTACCAAACGGTATGCACGGTGGTGTGAGAGGTCGCTAAATAAACTAATTATTTAGCTCCTACTCAATTGTGCTTTTGCCCATGGCAAAACTCTTTAGAATATAAAAAATTAAGAATGATTTTTAAATCCTTAACGTATAATTAATTTCCACATTTTGCTGCCGGTACCCCTTAAAGAAAGAAATTATAAAATTAATGAAGTGCTTAAATATGATAAAAGAAAATGAAGAGAAAATAAAATATCTTACTCAGGTAGAAACGAAGAAGATTTTTAAAGTTATAGAAAAGGATATTAGCATACACTCCTTGAGGAATCTGACTATTTTTAGAATATCATACAGATGTGCTCTAGGAGCTTCTGAGGTTGGGTTAATATATTTAGAGGATATAAACAAGACCAGAGGTGAAATGTATTGTCACAGGCTTAAAGGGAACAATAATAACACCATAAAATTAAACAAAGAAACTATTAAGATCTTAAACAAATATATAAGGCAAAATGAAATTTGCGATAATCAGCAAGTTTTGTTTTTAAGCCAGGAGAAAAAACCGATCTCACGTAAGACTTTAGACGTTTTGATGAAAAAATATTGTCATTTAGCTAAGATAAGTGATATAGAAAAATACCATTTCCATACTTTAAAACATACTGCTGCGGTTCATTTGGCAGAATCTGAAATTGATATAAAAGAGCTTCAATACTATTTGGACCATAAATCTGTAACAAACACATTAATATATTTCCAATTTACGACGAAGCAGCAGGAAACAATGTATGCTAAACTTCAAAATAATAATCAGATGGTTTAAATACTGCCAAAAGTTTAGCTAGAATAAAAAAGTTTAATTCAAATTTGCTCCAGTATTTCTAAATCATAAAATTATATTTTGTCATCATTTCTGCCTCTTATACAATTCTTATACTTTTGTATATTTTATAATAACATTACATTAAAATCGATGTCATGGAAGCTAGGTATATAGCTAAAGATCGTCTTTGTGTATATAAAAAAACTTTATAAAAATGCCATGATTTATAATTTAAATAAATTAGGGCATTATATTAGGCCTATATTATAACTTAAATTTTTGAACCATAATGTTTAGTTTTTCTGCTAATATTGCTTGATTTAAAAATTAAAGACTTCATGATTTTCACGCTTCGCTGCCTGCTCCCCTATAAGAAAGAGGGCATTATCAATTACTCACTTTTAGGATACCGATTTGCCCATACGCTTCATCATAAACGTCCACAAACTATCAAACATTCTATCTGATATTATCTTTCTTAAAAATATAATTTGTTTAGTTCCACTACATACAGCATATCTTGTTTAGGTTTTCTGACTTTAATTGATTTTTCTATAACTTTTGCAATAAGATCGGGAGATGCTGCTCCTGAGCTAAGTTGTGTAAATAACATTGTAACTTTTCTAGTCAAATCTTTATAGGCAGTATTGCCAGAGGTTTTTTTTAGATGTTCCATTGCAACTCCCTCCCATTCTGTTTTAACCGCTCCTGGTTCAACTATAATCACATCTATACCAAAATTTTTCACCTCAAATCTAAGACAATCGCTCATTGCTTCAACTGCATGTTTTGTGGCATGGTACCAAGTCCCCATTGGAGTATATATCTTCCCACCACCGGAAGATATATTTACTATCTTTCCATATTTTTGCTTACGCATATGTGGTAATATCAATTGTATAAGTCTAGCCATTCCGAAAACATTCACGTCAAATTGATATTTAGCTTCTGACAATGGAACATCCTCAAGTGCACCGTATGACCCATAACCTGCATTATTCACAAGAACATCAATCCTGCCATGTTCCTTAATAATTGTTCCTACTCCTTGCACCATCGATTCATCATCTGTTACATCCATTTTCAGAACAAGAATACCTTGTTTTTTCAAATGATCCATTCTCTCTACTCTCCTTGCTGCCCCATACACTATATACCCAGCATTCTTAAGATGAATTGCAGTTGCTTCGCCCATACCAGCAGATGCTCCTGTTATTAAAACTACTTTATTTGACATTTTATTTCCCCCTTGTAATTTTTAATATTAATCCCTTTAGTAATTTACAGCCAAATTTGTCAATACAAATAATTTGTACTTACCCATATTCTTTTTACAATACGATTTAGCAGAAATAAAATATTGACTAGTCAGTCATGTAAAGATAAAAAATTACTTTCTAATACTATCCCAGAGAAAGCTGAAAGAAGTTTCTAAAAATTTATCATCCTCAGCTAAACTGGGATTTTCAATAACATACTGTGTACTTGCAATAATTATACTTACTATCACAATATTAATATAATCCACATTGACATTTCTTATAATTTCTGTTTCTATACCTTCGGTAATTATCTCAGCTAAGTTATTGAACTTACTTAATCCTTCTTTACGAGTTATTTCACGTATATGAGGAGAATTACTGAACTGCTGAAAAAATAAGAACTCGTCTGTTTTATCTAGACCCCAACCTATAACATTCACATATGCCTTTTTCAATTTGCTTCTTACTGTTTTTTCTTGATTAACTTCATATTCTAGACATTTACTCAAGGAATCTTTGCAATTTAAATAAGTAATGTTTATAAGTTCTTCTTTTGTCTCAAAATAGTTAAACAATGTTCCAATTGCAACGCCTGCTTCTTTTGAAATTTTAGCAGTGGTAGTCTTGTCAAATCCGTACATATTGAAAAGTGTTAAGGCTGCTTCTATTATTCTCTCTTTTTTATCCACAACTTACATCCTCCTTTCTATGTTTAAATTATAATCTTTATTGACTAAACAGTCAATCTATTTTTAAAAAATTTGCAAACTAAATACAAACATCTCAAACCTCTTTTCAAATTCTCACTCTGTACACTTTGTTCTATCAATCTGTACGCTTTAAACTTTCAATCCTTCATTTTATTCTCTTTCTTCAAATTTTTTTATTCATATATTTTTTCCATATCTTTATGAGTGACCTAATATTGTTTACCTTACCCTTTGTCTATAAACGAGTAAATATAAAACTCAACGAATAAGCATAAAAAAATGCAAATAATAAAAACAGTACCTAACTATGACGTTTGCGTACTAACGCAACTAAAATTGAACATACAATTACTTACAATAGGCATTTTTAAGGTTTTATTATGCAAAAATAATAGACTTCATATTACATCAACATAGAGTTCGTATAATTTTTAATGACGAACACTAAGCTAGGTATATAGCCAGAGTTCGTTTTTCGGATAAATAACGAACTTTGGCTATTGTTATTTTTTATTTGCTAATTTTTGATGAATCTTGTGCTCTTTAATTTGGATTCAATAATATTCTTTTGCCTAAGAATAATTTCACGTCTTTCAGGTACAGTGATCTATATTTAGAGGATTACCATTAACTAAGTATATAAACCTCAGGGGATAATAACTATCCTTTTCCCATGTTCCTCCAGTTCCCAGATTTTTTCGATGTCTTTAAGTGGAAATTTTACAATGTCCATGCTTAATTTACCTTGTTTTATCATATCCCATACTTGCTGGGTACACTCAGCAAGAGCCTCAGGTGAAGCCTGGGCACCCAGTCCATAAATCTCAAGGCCTGAAGTCAACAGGCTTTCAAATGAAAGTTGCATCACTCGTCCTGCTAACATTCCGATCAGAATGAGACGGGTTCTTTTACTTGGTACACTAAGCTCAGTAGGAATAAAGGTCTTTATTATAACTTCTGTAGGGTGGCCATCAAGAGATAATCAAGGATCACATCATAGCCTTTACCAGCTTCTTTTTTTAAAGCTTCCACTATTTTCTCATCTGGTTGGTTAAAGTTAATAAAAGCATCCGCACCAATTCCTTCAGTTTTTTTCCTGATTCCGGATTTCTTCCTGTTCCAATAATCCTTCCGGCTCCAAGAAACTTTGCAATCTGTATGGCAAGCATCCCTGAAACACTTGTAGCACCGTTAATTAGTACAGTTTCTCCCAAGGCTGAAGCTTTGCGGCATATCTAAGAGGTAATAGAGAACTTAAGGCAGCAGATGGGATAACTGCTGCCTGATCTGCAGTTATTCCTTCAGGAATTTGAGTGGCGTAAGCCTTTGGTACCACTACCTTTTCTGCCATCGAACCATATGGAGGCTTCATACCTATAAAACTCACAAGTGATCCCATCTTCTAGAGAACCTATACCGCTATAACCAACGATAGCTGGTAAGCTTGGAAAGTATTGTTTACTGGCAAAGTGAGTACCTGATGCAAGCACTTTGTTTGCATAATCCAATATTACAGCCTTTACTTTAACTGTAACATCCCCATCATTTAAAACAGGATCAGGAAAATCTTCATACCTTGGAATATCTCCTAACTTATTAATAACTGCTGCTTTCATATTGAACCTCCTCTTTTATTAAGCACATTTGTCTTATCAATATAAGAAATATTTTATTCGATTATTCTAAAAATAAGATAGATTTGATGGTTTCTAACTAGACCCTCCTTCGGTTGTTAAATAGTAAAATATTATCTATACAATTTAAGTCTAAACTATAAATCCACTTGAAGGCAAGACATTTTCGGAACGACATTGGAGATCGATGGACTCGTCGCTCCTGTTACGGAGGCGCGCGTGATCGAGATCCTCCTTCAATATGTTTCGAGTAGTAGAATGTTATTTGATACAATTAAATATATAAACTATAATTTTGATTTGAAGGCAAGATATTTTGAGGAGGAATTTACTTGAAAATTCATGAATTAGCTGAAAAAACAGGACTAACTGCACCTACAATTCGCTTTTATGAGAAGGAGGGGTTGTTAGATAGTCGTCATGTTCATAGAGATAAAAATAACTATCGCGACTATTTCGAGAAGACTATCGAACATCTGAAGATGATAAAAAAATTACAAAGCGTTGGTTTTTCTTTAGGCGAACTGAAGGAACTCTTTCAAAAATACGTTGTAAGTACATTTACAATTAAAAAATCAGTTGAAATACTACGCAAAAAATGCATGAGATTGAGCGTAAAAAAGAAGAATACGAGCAGATTCAAAGAACTCTTAATAACATATTGGAATATAAAATTGCCTTAATGAATGAACTTGAAAATGTAACCAATCTTTGATGTAATAAGGAAAGGTTGGTTTAAAGATATAAAATAATCTTTGTCTCGAGTATATGTATTATAAAAAGATAAACGTCGTGAAAAATTTATTGAACTAAACCGCTAACAGCGGTGGCAGATATGTGCTAATATAAAAATTTGACTTGTATTCTGTTCTAAATTCTTATAAAATTAAATTAGTTAAAGTTGCAACACTACAAATTCTTCTGATTTAAAAGGATATTTCGTTATGTAATGCCACCTTAGTTTGTTTTTATATATGATAATTAAAGTTAATGATAGAGAATATAAGATATACTGATCATCATGAGTTTAATTTAGATTATTGCGAGATATAAGCTAAATATAATATGATATCATTGATTTTGGGAAAGTGATATTTATTGAAATCCCATAGTAAGTACTAACGCGGCATCGTTCAATAGTTCGTTTCAGACATTGAGCAACTTTCGAAGCTATCATCGTTTAAGTATATACTTAGGATGATAGCTTTTGTGGCTCAACATCTGAAAGCAAACCTATTCATTTCACGACATCTATGAAAAAATTTCTGAATTAAACTTGTAGATTTTAATTTGAACTATTGCTCACTTTAAAAATATCTCTATATCCACTATTCAATTAATTTTCTTATTTCAGGAGATTGTATATTAATTGCTTTTCCATTATTTAGCTTTATGGATACTTGATTTGGAATATCAATCCCTGTTCTTTCAGTTATGTTGTCTGAAATCTTGGTAATTTTACTCTTCTCAGCAGCCTCAATTTGAATTATTGAACTATCTTTGTTTACCAAAATTAATAATGTAGGCGAACCACCACCTTTATCTGTAACTATATCATCTGAATTTGCAGCCACCAATGA
>CAVYEU010000001.1:0-10611 GCA_963767415.1 uncultured Eubacteriales bacterium | reverse complement strand
AAATCAATAATATTAAAAATACATATGAATAATATAGTCAAAATTACAATCCAAGCAATTCTTTTTTTCATAACATTCCTCCTATGCTATATTTTTGTAATAAATATTATTTACAATAATATTTATTTTATTTAAGCAAGTATAGAAATGTTTTTTAATGGTAATTATTTATAGTAAAGATTAAGATTTTGGAGATTATATGAAAATATTTGCGAGTTATTTACATAAACTTATCAAAGATCACTACTTGATTTTGCTAGGAAGTATACTAGTAGCTTTATCAATCAATATTTTTATGATTCCTACTAAAATCACCCCCTTGGAGGTATTAGCAGCTTAGCAACTGTTATTTATTATATAAGCCAAGGTAAAATTCCTGTTGGAATCACAATGCTATTTTTAAATTTTCCACTTTTCATTTTCGGGTTTAAGTTCATTGGTAGAAACTTCATTTTGAAAACTCTTTTTGCTACCGTGTTAATTTCTGCAATTATTGATCTGACTCAAGAATTCATCTAAATCCATTTTTAATCATTTTTTTAATACTAATAATTCATTATCTCCAGATTATTTATTATACATTATGCGGAGGATTCTTAATGGGACTAGGACTAGGTCTTGTTTTTAGATCTGGTGCTACAACTGGAGGATCTGATCTTTTTGCTAGAATTGCTATTCATTTCATTCCATACCTAAGCATGGGCAATGCAATTCTTATAATCGATGGTTGTATTATCTTTATTTTCATTATTATATTTTTAAAAGCTTCCAATTAGTCATATACTCAATTTTGACACTATATATTTCAACTATAATTATAGATTCTGTCCTTGAGGGCGTTAACTTTGCAAAATCAATATTCATAGTCTCAAGCAAATCTGATATCATTGCCTCCAGAATTTTAAGTGAAATTGGCCGAGGGGTCACAGCATTAAAAGGCATCGGAATGTATACAAACACAGATAAAGATGTCCTTTTTTGTGTCCTTCACAGGACTCAAATACCTGAATTCAAATTCATCATTCAAGATGAAGACCCAAATGCCTTCATAATTTTTAGTGATACTAGAGAGGTTTTAGGAGAAGGCTTTAAAACTAAAATATAGAAAGAGGGGCAGTGACAAGGGACGTGATGATTTGATGACAGGGAACGGTTCTTTGACACACACGCGTGTGTGTCAAAGAACCGTCCCCTGTCATCAACGCGTGTGTGTCGAAGAACACCCGTCCCCTGTCATCAAATCATCACGTCCCCTTGTCACTGCCTCTCTCTATATCCTTAGAAGTCCTGAATATTATTAGCAAAACTCCAGGTATAATGGAAAATAATTTTTTATTGTTTCTAGAAATTTTATTGAACCTATTACCTGAATACAGACAACTTATCCAAATAAACAAAAATTGAAAAATTCCTATTGCAAAAGGAATTAAGTATGAATAAAATCCTGATAATGCACAACCTATGCCTACTCCAATAGAATCAATAGACAGTGCAAAACCTAAAAGAAAAGATTCTTTAAGTTCAATAACCCCTGATTTATTAATATCACCTTCTACGAGATGATCTATAACTCTTATTGTGATTTCGATAGATTTAAATACTATCTTAAATAATGTTTTAATCCTTATACATGCTAAATTAGTAATTTTTCCATCATAATTAATTTGTCTTAACTCATTTTTTCTGATATAAGGTTTAATAATTAGCCAAAAACCAATAAAAACTAAAATAAAAATGCCTATATATTTTGCTATATTTATAGTAAGAATGCTTATGATAGAATAACCTAACACTAAAGCAAGTGAAGCATATATAATTGAAAAAACACAGATTATAAGTTTCGAAATCATTGGTATTTTAATTTTATCAAAACCATATGCCAGACCAACAACAAAAGCATCCAAACTAAGGGATACAGCCAAGAGAAGAATAGATATTATCATAACCTTACCTCTTTTGTTTTAGTAATAATCGCTTTAATCTAATTCTAATATATACTTGCTTAGGTAATAATTTTTTTAACGAGGCAAGTATTAACATGCACTAACGGTAAAAAAATGCAATTTTGTTACCTAGTGCAGTATATGAATTTTATAACTTAAGTGTTAACCATTTTATGTAATGCAGGTACTGTTCTATTTTATCTGCAGTTGAATAGAATTAGCTGGAATGGAATTTACCTTGGAGTGTGATAATCTTGAACAGTGTTAGACAGAACATATTACTATACAGTTCTGTGAAAAATAGTATAAAAGTTTTGGGGCTAAATGATAAAGAGGCTAAAGAAAGTCTTAGTAAGAATGGCCCCAATATTTTAATAAAAAAAAAGATCCTCTCTCCTTTTAAAATATTCTTCTCTCAGTTTTACGATATTTTAATTTTATTACTTATTGGCTCGATCTTCATTTCAATATTTTTAGGTGAAGTTACAGAGGCAGTAACTATACTTGTAGTTGTAATATTAAACGCAGCTTTGGGTTTTATTCAAGAATATCGTACAGAAAAAACTTTAGAAGCATTAAAAAAACTTTCTGCTCCTATGTCTAAAGTAATTCGTAATGGAGTGCTGACTATAATTCAAGCTATTCATTTAGTACCTTCAGATGTTATTGTTTTAGAAACAGGTGATAGAATCCCTGCTGATGCTAGTTTAATTGAATCAAATTATTTATGTGTCGATGAATCAATACTCACCGGAGAATCTGTTCCTGTTGAAAAAAAAATATCTTCAAAAACAAATAAGAGTACTGAAGACAAAGTTTACATGGGAAGTTTAGTAACAAATGGAAATGGTAAAGCTATAATTTTGGCAACCGGTATGAATACCCAAATGGGAAAAATCGCAAACATGATACAAGATATTGAACAAATTCAAACGCCACTTCAAAAAAGACTTAAAAGTCTAGGCAGATATATAGCATTTGGTTGTATCATCATTTGTATAATTGTAACAATCACAGGTATTCTAAGGGGAGAGCCCCTTATTTCAATGCTAATATCAGGAATTTGTCTTGCAGTTGCCGCAATTCCTGAAGGACTGCCTACTATTGTTACTATATCTTTAGCAATTGGCGTCTCAAGAATGGTTAAACACAACGCACTTATTAGAAAACTGCCAGCTGTCGAAACTCTAGGATGTGCAAGTATAATTTGTTCAGATAAAACAGGAACCTTAACCCAAAATAAAATGATGGTTAGAAAAATTATTACATACGATAGCACTTACGAATCAGCTAAACTCTTATTAGAAATTGGAGTAATATGTAATAATTCCAGCATTCTAAATACAAATAAGTTGCAAATTACTGGTGATCCAACTGAAACTTCTTTAATTCAGGCAGCTTTTGATTATGGAATAGCACCTCAAAAACTAATAGAAAATTACCAAAGAATTGCTGAGATACCATTTGATTCTGAAAGAAAATGTATGTCAGTAATAAGTGAAAACAAGATTGGTGAAGTGTTTGTGTTTACAAAAGGGGCTCCAGAAATAATATTAAAAAATTGTAAAAAAGTTTATACATCCAATGGTTTAATTGAATTAGATCAAAATACAAAATTTAAACTTGAAAAGATATTTGTTGGCTTAGCATCTCAAGCTCTAAGGGTATTGGGATTTGCTTATAGGAAAACTGACTATTATAAAAAATCAAGCATTAAGAATTCTTATTTAGATAATGAGACTGAAAATGGTCTTACTTTTATAGGTTTTGCTGGCTTAATAGATCCTCCGAGGAAAGAAGCAATAAATGCAGTTTTAAAGTGTAAAACAGCAGGGATAAAACCAATTATGATAACTGGTGATCATAAAATCACCGCAACTGCAATTGCAAAGGAATTAAATATCCTATCTGAAAACGACTTAATTTTGACAGGTAATGATATCGATAGTATGCTTGAGTCTCAAGAATCAAAACTCATAAATAGTATTAAAAACACATCTGTGTTTGCAAGAGTTTCTCCAAAGCACAAGCTCTTAATTGTTAAGTATTTAAAAAAACTTGGTAATGTTGTTGCAATGACTGGTGATGGAGTAAATGATGCTCCAGCAATTAAAGAAGCAGATATAGGAATTGCAATGGGTATATTAGGAACAGATGTCACTAAAGAAGCTGCTTCAATGATTTTAATGGATGATAACTTTGCTACAATTGTATCTGCTGTTGAAGAGGGCCGAATTATTTATAATAACATTAGAAAATTTATAAGATATATGCTTGCATGCAATATTGGAGAGGTCCTAACTATGTTTTTAGCTATGCTAATCGGACTACCAATACCACTGCTGCCAATTCAAATCCTTTGGGTTAACTTGGTAACTGACGGATTACCTGCAATTGCTCTTGGATTAGACCCATCTGAAGAAAATACAATGCTTAAGCCTCCACGAAAAATAAACGAACATATTTTTTCCGATGGCTTAGCAATCAAAATATTTTTACGTGGAATTCTGATATGTTTAAGTACAATTTGCATATTTATAAGTTTTTTATGTCTTTCTAATAATCTAATTTTAGCCAGAACCGCAGCTTTCGTAACTTTAGTATTAACTCAATTAATTCATGTATTTGAGTGCAAATCAGAAACAAAAACAATTTTTGAAATTCCTATCATAAATAACATTCCTTTAGTAATCTCGGTAGCTATATCCTTTATAATGATTTTAGGTGTAATATATATTCCTTTATTTCAAGAAATATTTAAAACTACTCCTTTATTTTTCAATGATTGGATATTAATCATTGGTTATTCTTTAATTGGTCCTATTTTGGCAAGTTTTCTTAAAAAAAACGAAGATAAGCTAACTGCGAAGACAAGGTGATGGTTCCTTTGTCTTCGCTTTCCCCTCGGCTTCGTTTAGAGCCCTTAAAAAAAATATCGATATTTTAATAATTTTAAAGGATTTTTGAAACCCTCTGAAGAATATATATTTTTGAGGTGATAAATATGACTACACCTGCAAAGAATGTCTTAGTTGTTGATGATGCTGCTTTTGTTAGAGCTTCATTAAGAATAATGCTTGAGAAAAATGGTTTCAAAATTATTGCTGAAGCAGAAAATGGTGTTGTTGCTGTTCATAAATATAGAGAGCTTAAGCCAGATATTGTTACAATGGATATTACAATGCCATTTTGTGATGGAATCCGCGCTGTTCAAATGATAAGAGAAGTTGATCCAAATGCTGTAATTATAATGGTTACTTCAATGGGTCAAGATGCACATGTAAGAGAGGCTGTAAAAGCAGGAGCTAAAGGATTTATAGTTAAACCATTTGTTGAAGAGTATGTAATAAAGACATTAAAAAAATTCTGAGGGTTTACGGTGACCTTGCCAGGGAGTGATTCTAGTGACTTCAAATAGCAATGGAGAGCCCTTGCCAGATTTATTTACATTTGAAATACTTCAATTAATAGATGCTTTAGAAAACAACTTAATTGATTCTGAAAAACAAGTAGATTTAATATTTTCAATTAATGAAATATTCAGAATAACTCATACCCTAAAAGGCTCTGCTTCAATGATGAGATTAAATAATATTGCTAATTTAGCTCACTCACTTGAAGATTTATTTTATTATCTTAAAGAAAAAAAACTCAATAATGTCGACTATTCAAAAATAGTTGACTTAAGTTTTGAAAGCTTAGATCTTATAAAAAGCGCTATTAAGTCTAACGATAGCAAAGATATTGAAGAAAGCTTAAGTCTAATTATTATTAATAATATTAAGGATTTATTAAATGAAATAAAGCAAAATACTGTATCCAATACTAATGTTAGTAAAGCAACAGAAAAGATCAATAAAGAATTGTTTAATATAGAATCAGATGAAATAAAAAACGAAAAAAAATACCTGTATGAAGCTTGTATAACTTTTGAATATGATTGTATGATGGAAAACATTCGCTCAATGTCCCTTATTTATGAGTTAAAAGAAATTGCAGATATAATATCTTATAACCCTCAAGATTTAGAATATAATAATGATTCTATAAAAATTATACAAGAAAATGGACTTAACATAAGATTTAGAAGTGATCTTGAATTTAATAATATTCGTGAACATTTGCAAAAAACCGTTCTGGTTAAGAATATTGATTTAGTACCCGTAAATGAAGAAATCATATCAAATCAAGACGAAAAATGTAACCAAGACCATTATAAAACAGAAAATAACCCGAATAAGACTACTCATGATTTAATGACTGATGATTCTAAAAATAAAACTTCATCTTTATACAAAAATATAATTAGCGTCAGCGTTATAAAACTTGATAAACTTTTAGATCTTGTTGGAGAACTTGTTACTGCACAAGCTATGGTCACTCAGAATCAAGATCTTATAGGGCTTTCTTTAAAGAGTTTTTATAGATCTGCAGCTCATCTTAATAAAATAATAAATGAACTACAAGATACTGTTATGGAGATTAGAATGCTTCCAATTTCTACAATATTTTTGAAGATGTATAGGATTGTTCGTGATATGAGTAAAAAACTTAATAAAGATATCTCCCTAGAAATATATGGTGAAGATACAGAAGTTGATAAAAATATAATTGAACACTTAGCTGACCCATTAATTCATCTAATACGTAATTGTATAGATCATGGAATTGAAACAAAAGAGGAGAGAATAGCTCAAGGTAAAGATCCCGTAGGCAAAATAATTCTTGAAGCAAAAAATGAGGGTGGAGACGTGTTTGTTATTGTTAAAGATGATGGTAGAGGCTTGGATAAAGATAAAATATTAGAGGTCGCAAAGAAGAATAGATTGATAACTAAAAATGAAGATAAATTAAGTGATCAAGACATTTTTTCTTGTATTTTCTTACCCTGTTTTTCAACAAAAGAAACAATAACTGAATTTTCAGGAAGAGGCATAGGAATGAATGTAGTCTTAACCGAAATTCAAGCGATTAGTGGTTCCGTTCAGATATATAGCAAGCGTGGTGAAGGTACTTCTTTTAATATGAAAATACCTCTTACACTTGCAATTATTGAAGGTATGATGGTTAATATCGGTAATTCAAAGTATATAATACCAATTATTAACATAAGGGAAACCTTAAGATTAACCGATCAGATTATTATATCTGATCAATTTGGTAATGAAATCGTTATAATTCGTGGTAAAAGCATTCCTGTTGTAAGATTGCATAAAATATATAATAAATCCGATGCAGAGAGTGATCTAAATAAAGGGATCTTGATAATAATCGATTATGAATATAAATGCTTTGCAATATTTGTTGATAAATTGATTGGCGAACAACAAGTAGTTGTTAAATCACTTCCAAAGTATATAAAAAGAATTAATGGGATATCAGGTTGCACGATTTTAGGAGATGGAAGTATTAGCTTAATTCTTGATGTAGGGTATTTTAGTTAGAATATTAGAAAGGAGTGGAGTAGAATAAAAAACTATTTAATTAAATTATATTTACTCATTATTACATATTTAAAAACATTCATAAACAAGCTATTACCAACTATAAAAGCAAAAATTATTGCTTTATTAGGTATTTCTTTTGCTAGCAATATTTTAGTAATAATATTGATTTTATCTGGTAATTGTCTTTTAAGAAATATAATAATTACTGATGTTCTTATTGGAATTCTGGTATCATTTTTTACCTATCTACTAATTAGATACATAATTAATACTATTAAATATTATAAATCTACAGTATATGAACTATCCGAAGGAAATATTAATATAACTGTTGATATTCAATCAAAAGACGAATTTGCCGAACTAGCATATAGCTTGAGTACTATGTGTGGGAACATACGTTCTCAAGCACTTTTAGCCGAATCGCTAGCGTCAGGGTCATTTACCAAAAAAATCAGTATTACTTCTGAAGATGACGTTTTTTCAATAAATATGAAGCTACTATACGAATTTGTCAATAACTTGAATAATGATTTTGATAAAGTATTGTTCAGTACTTTATCGGGAAATTACAATATGAAAATTGATGTATCAAAGTATCCTGGTAGCTTTAATAAAGTAGCTACAACAATTAACAATATTTTTGACTTCACTTCTCAAAAGATACTTAGGTCCGAAACACTGCTAAATTTAATAAGTAATTACATGATTGCAGTTAATGAGAATCAAGAAATCATATATATAAATCAGCCTTTCATTGAATTATTAGGAATTCCAAAAGAAAATCTGATCAATAAAAAATGTTATAATTTAAATATGAATATTTGTAACACAGAAGGCTGTCCAATGAATTGTATGCAAAATAAAACCTTTAATACAGCTTTTAAACAAGATAATAAATATTATTCTGTTTGCGCCTCGTATATTCATGATATAAACGGAGCAAATATTGGTCACATAGAGATTTTTCAAGATACTACTGAAATAACCAAGATCGAAAACTATCATAAAGCGGAAGTCTTGCGACTTACAAATAACTTAGAAAAGCTTGCAAATGGCGATCTGGATTTTGATATGCAAACTGGAGAATACGATGATTATACTGCCAAAGAAAAAGAAAAATTTACAAAAATTTACAAAAGCCTTTCTAAAGTAAGTAATACAATTAATTTACTTGTAGCTGATGCCAATCTTTTGATAAAAGCAGGGAAAGACGGGAATTTCAAGGTTCGAGCAGATACTACAAATCATAATGGCTACTTTTTTCTAATTGTTGATGGAATAAATCATATATTAGATGCAACAGTTGTACCTTTAAAAGAAGCTTCAAATGTTTTAGAAGAAATGGCTCTAGGTAATTTACATAAATTCGTAGAAGGGGCCTACATGGGAGACTATGCAAACATCAGAGATACCCTTAATTTTGCAATAGATAATCTTTGCTTAAATGTAAATGAAGTTTCAAATGCACTATTTGAAATTGCAAATGGCAATCTAGATATAAATATTGTTGGAGATTATATGGGTGATCTTATTAGCATAAAGAACTCTGTAGAACTTATAATACGATTTCTAAATGATTTAATGATGAATATTAATAATTCTGCTAATAAAGTCTCTTCTGGTGCAGAAAGCTTATCAATTACCAGCTCAACTTTAGCTCAAGGCTCTGAAAACCAAGCTAATTCGATTGAACAAATTACCCGATCGATCAGCCAAATAGCAAATCAAACACAACGAAATGCGCAAGATGCAAATATTGCAAGCCAATTAACCGTTTCAGGTAATGTAAATGCAAAAAAATGCAATGAAAAAATGAAGAATTTATTGCAATCTATGCAAGATATAAATAAATCTTCCCAAAATATATCAAACATAATTAAAACAATTGATGATATAGCATTTCAAACTGGTATACTTGCTCTAAACGCTGCTGTCGAAGCCGCACGAGCAGGAAAACAGGGAAAAGGATTTGCAGTTGTTGCAGAAGAAGTAAGAAAACTATCTTCAAGAAGTGCACATGCTGCAAAAGAAACAAGTGAAATGATTGAAAATGCTATAAGAAAAGTTGAAATAGGAACTAGTTTAGCAAAAGATACAGCTAAAATTTTGGATTCAATAGTAGAAGATTCAAGTAAAGTCGCGGATATAGTTAAAAATATTGCCACTGCATCAAATGAAGAAGCCACCGATTTAGTACAAATTGATATTGAAGTAAACCGTGTTTCTCGCGTTATTAAGACAAATTATTCTACATCAAAAGAAACAGCAGTTGCAAGTCAAGAGCTAGCTTCTCAAGCTGTATTACTTAAAAGATTGGTTAGTAAATTTAAAATCAAAAAAAAGAAATAAGAATAAAAGGGAGAAGATATTATGATTAATTATAATTTAGATATTAATGAAGAGGATGAAGATAACCAAAAAGATAAATACCTTATTTTTAGTATTGATAATGAATCCTATGGAATAGATATTGCTTTAATATGTGAGATAATAGGAATCCAACCTATTACGGATGTTCCAGGACTTCCAACTTATATCAAAGGAATTATAAACTTAAGGGGAAAAGTTATTCCACTAATGGATATACGTTTACGTCTGAAAAAAGTTGAAAGACCATATACAGATAGAACCTGTATAATTGTTATTGAGATCAATAATTTATATATTGGATTAATAGTTGATAGAGTTGAAGAAGTACTGATAATCTTAGAAGAAAATATATCAGCATATCCGAATATTAATAGCAGTATGCCAAATAAGTATATCAAATCAATTGCAAATATTTCAAACAATATAAAGCTTCTAATTGACTGTAAAATGCTTTTTAATGATGCGGAATATTTTGAAAATTTATAAAAAGGATGCTTTTGCCTATGCATGATTATTTAATTACCGACACAGAATTTAATACCATTTGCACATATGTGAAGATCAATTTTGGGTTAAACTTCGACATGACTAAAAAATCACTTGTTGCCGATAGGTTGAGCAAATTAATGGGAAAACAAAACATGCCTGATTTCAAACACTTTTATGATTATATATTATCTGATATCAAAGGTACGGCTATATCAGAACTAGTAGATGGACTGACTACTCACTACACTTTCTTCCTTCGAGAAAAAGAACATCTATCGTTTTTTAAAAAAGTGGTTTTACCTTATTTAAGGGAATGCACAAGTAAGGATAGGGATTTAAGAATTTGGAGTGCTGGTTGT